>JAUWFP010000258.1 GCA_030606845.1 Anaerolineales bacterium
TTGCTGCAGAAGAAGACGATCTTGAAGAAGCGGGCGAGCTGCCGCTCTGGAGACAGTTGATCGAAGAGGAAGATCCAAAAACGTTAAAGGATCGCCCGCCGGTGGTAACAGTGCTGGGGCATGTAGACCATGGCAAGACTACACTGCTGGATGCCATTCGTATGACGGATGTCGCCGAGGGGGAGGCTGGAGGCATCACCCAGCGCATCTCTGCCTATCAAGTTGAACACGATGGGCGGCTTATCACCTTTCTGGACACACCCGGGCATGCTGCTTTCACGGCTATGCGCGCCCGCGGAGCCAAGGGGGCTGACATTGCGGTGCTGGTTGTCGCCGCGGATGATGGCGTAATGCCTCAGACGCGTGAAGCGCTGGCGCATATACAAGCTGCTCGTGTGCCGATTATCGTCGCCCTAAATAAAATCGATCGTCCCAACTCCAATCCGGATAAGGTCAAGCAGGAGCTATCTGATATCGGACTTATTCCAGATGACTGGGAAGGCGACACGATGGTTGTTCCCGTTTCTGCAAAGGAAAAGGACGGGCTGGAAGACCTGCTTGAAGCGATCAATCTCGTCGCAGACTCCACGGATATTAAAGCCAACCCCTCAGGGAAGGTCATCGGGACAGTGATTGAAGCCGAGCTGGATAAAGCCAAGGGCGTCGTAGCAACCTTTTTGGTTCAAAATGGAACCCTGCGCATCGGAGATGCTATCTTGGTGGGTACGTCCTGCGGGAAAATCCGGGCGATGTTTGACTTCCAGGGCGAGCCGATCAAAGTCGCCAGACCATCGCAACCTGCATCGGTCATGGGACTCTCAGATGTACCTCTCGCGGGAGAGCTCTTCACCGTCGTTGAGAGTGAGCGTGAGGCGCGCGTCATTGCTGAGAAGCGAAAACTCGAACAGCGAGAGCGCTCCCGCGGGACTTCAAAAGCGCAGTCCCTTGAGCAGCTCTTCGCGGCGTATAAGGCGGGAGAGGTTAAGGAACTTCGGCTTGTCGTCAAAGCCGATGTTCAGGGGTCTCTTGAACCAATCGTCAATTCACTTGAAAAACTTAGCGCAGGCGAAATAAAAGTGAACATCCTCCATGCCGGCACTGGTAACATCAGTGAAAACGATGTCATGCTTGCCGCGGCATCACAAGGAATCGTCATCGGGTTTAATGTGACCGCAGATCAAGTCGCAAAGAATTGTGCCGATGTGGAAGATGTGGATATCCGCGTATACGATATTATCTATCGCCTAACAGAGGACATTGAGCTGGCGCTCAAGGGTATGTTGGAACCTGAGACGCGCAGGGTTGTGCTCGGCAAAGCGCGCGTGCGTGCGGTTTTCCGAATACCCAAGCTAGGTAACATCGCCGGGTGCGTTGTCACCGAAGGGGAAATTCAACGCAGTGGACGTATGTTGGTCCTGCGCGAGGAGGAGGAGCTTTTCAATGGCCCTATCTCCTCTCTCAGGCATGAGAAGGACGACGTTCGGGAAATTCGTAACGGCTTCGAGTGCGGTATTGGCTTAAAGGGTTTCGAATCCTTCAAAGAGGGCGATATTCTGGAATGCTTTACCGAAGAGACCGTTCCCATTACGTGAGGTTGAGCGATGGCGACTAAGGCGCGCGCCCGTAAGGTTGCAGAACGTGTACAAGAGGAATTGGCTGACATTCTCACGCGGAATGTTGCCGACCCACGCCTGGCTATGATCACAATCACGGATGTGGATGTGGATCGGGAACTGGCTTATGCACAGATATATGTAGTCGCTAGTGGAGACGATGAGCGGATGGATGAGATCCTTGCGGGATTGGAAGGGGCGCAAGGATATTTACGCAGCCAACTGGCAGCACGCATACAATTGCGAAGCTTTCCCCAACTCCGCTTCCGTTGGGATGCGTCTCATGAACGTGGAGCGCGCATTGAAGAACTATTAGACGGCCTGCAAGAGGAGCGCGGTGATAAAGCAGGAGACGTGAGTGGCGGAAACGACGATTGAGAAGGCCAAGGCGGCTCTTAACGCTGCACAGCAGGTCATCATTCTCTCCCACGAACGGCCAGATGGGGATGCTATAGGCTCGCTACTAGCTCTAACGCTGAGCCTGGAACGAGCCGGGAAAAATGTCACCCCGATTCTTATGGAAGGTGTACCCTCTCGTTTTCGCTTCCTACCGGGCGCAGATAAGGTGACTTCGAAAATCCCGAGCGATGGTGATTTGTTGATCTTAGTGGACGCCGCGGATATCCAGCGGACAGGTTTTCCCGTGGATGACCTGCCGAGGCAACCTGATATTAATATCGATCATCACCCAACCAACACCGATTATGCTGTAATCAACATCGTTAATCACAAAGCCTCCGCTACGACAGAAATTCTCTTCGACGTCATCCCGCAGCTTGGTTTAGAAATCGACACTGATGTCGCCGCCAATCTTATGACTGGTTTGATCACAGATACGATAGGCTTTCGCACGGATAGTGTCACACCGCGAACGCTGGAGATCGCTTCAGAACTTGTTAGTCTGGGAGCCCCCATGGCGGATATTTACGCGCGAACGCTCAATCAACGTAGTTTTGTGAGCGTTCAATATTGGGGCAAGGGTTTGAGGCGACTTGAGAGAGAGAACGGCATCTTGTGGACGAGCCTCACAATTGAAGACCGAAAGGCAGTGGGGTACCCAGGATCCGACGATGCTGATTTGGTGAACCTCCTTGCGACGATCGAGGGGATTCAAGTGGTCATGATCTTCATTGAACAAATCGGTGGTAAGGTGAAAGTCAGCTGGCGGTCGCGACCGGGGGTAGATGTGGCTGCGATCGCATTCTCCTTTGGAGGAGGCGGTCATGAACAAGCTGCCGGTGCCACAATAGAAGGAGATATGCAGGATGTTCAGGAGCGTGTCCTGACTGCGACCCGGGGGATCATCTCACCTTCTCCGGAGGAATCTGCATGAATCGCTTTGGGCTCATCCTCGTCGATAAACCTACCGGCCCGACCTCGCATAAGGTCGTCAGTATTGTTCGCAGGGAGACAGGGGTGCGCAAGGTGGGTCATGCTGGCACGCTCGACCCTCGAGCGTCGGGTGTTCTCGTCCTTTGCTTGGGATCGGCAACCCGATTGAGCGAATATCTCAGTACAGCTTCAAAACGCTATGAAGCCGTGATCCGCTTCGGCGCGAGCACAAAAACCTACGACGCAGAGGGGGATGTCATTCGCCTCACTGGAGCGGTGCCAACCGAAGAAGATATCCAGGCTGTTATCCCCGAGTTTTCGGGCCAGATCGAGCAAATACCGCCGCCGTACAGCGCGATAAAGATCAAGGGCAAAAAAGCCTATGAAATGGCGCGCGCGGGGGAGGAGTTCGAACTTGATTCAAGGGATGTAACAATCTATAAAATGGTTCTCGTAGAGTACCGCCCGCCAGATTTGGTTTTAGAAATCGAGTGTTCGGCCGGAACGTACATCCGTTCGCTCGCACATGATTTTGGAGAGCAATTGGGGACTGGCGCCTATTTGGCAAACCTGCGCAGGACGAAATCGGGTCACTTCACAATCGAAGAATGCGTTTCTCTCAGACAGTTAGAGCTGGGATTTGTTGACGGTACGTGGGACGAATACCTGCGACCTGCTGTTGACGCCCTACCTGATTTTCCAAGAATCAGTATTGAGGGTAAAAATTTAGAAGATGTGACATTCGGCCGACTCATCCCTGCAGACGCATCCGCCTCTGGAATGGCGGTCGCAATCGGGCCTGATGGTGATCTAGTCGCCATCCTTGAGGCTGTCGAGGACGGCACAAAATGGCATCCAAAGAAGGTCTTCAACCGCTGAAGTCACCTATGCAGCATCTGCGAGACTTTTTCACCGTTCAATTGGAACAAA
>JAUWFP010000027.1 GCA_030606845.1 Anaerolineales bacterium
TCGTAGACAGAGGCAGCTCCCGACGGATAAAAGTCATGCGGTGTTCCGGGTTTCCCGGAACAAGACCCGCGAATATCAGGTTGATCAACCGTCGATAATGCCCTGTCCGCCCATCACTTTCGCCATCTTTCCTGCTCGGCCACCGTAGGTTTTGAACTATGAGAAGCAAGCAAGAACCCATTAAATACTGCTGGGAACTTGACAGGTCATTCCATATCAGGGGCCCACCCGTGTGTCGGCCCGTTCATTGCCCATATTCAAGACCTGTAAGGGCGAGCCGCCAGCTCGGCCCTACCAGCAACCCGTAACCATCGAGGATCTAGCGCTCGGGCGGTGTCCATCCAAGCCGCTTGCGCCAGGTCGCATAACGCGAATATAGGTGCACCAAGGGGACCGAACGCCGTCCCATGATACGCGCATGTGCCAGCGCTTCCTTGAAGGAATCGGCATCGGAGAAGGCAGGCATGCTCAGGTAGGCGCGTCCGACTTCGGCTGGTGCGTGGGCATCGGAACCGGCGGTGCCATGAAGCCCAGCGGTGCGAACTATTTCCGTAGCTTTATCGTTAGGTTGGTCGTTCCAGCAGCGGGCGTTAAGCACCTCGAGCGCGTTAATATGAGGAAAGAGCGTTTCTAGGGTCTCCATCGACCAGCGGCAGCCGCGGGTGGGGTCGAAGGGATGAGCTATGCTGATCACGGCACCTTGCGCTTTGAGCCGCTCCACCACCTCCATCGGCTGGAGACCCCTGGGGATCTCCTCTTGAACGAAGTAGCCCAGGATCTCACCTTCGGTGGTGAGGATCTCCTCGCCGATGATCACCCGTTCAGGGTCTAACGACGCGGTCTCGCGCGCGCCAGCGATCGAGTTGTGGTCGGTGATTGCTATAAGATCGATACCGCGCAGATCACAGGCTTGAAGGATTTGCTTCGGCAGCATCAGGCTATCGCTGGAATGGTATGTGTGACAATGGAGTTCAACGTTGATGTTCGTCATAGATGTTGGGACCTCGATGGTTTCTTTTTAGCGCAGCTCGGAATCGTTATACCGCCTCTGTGGGCTCCGGTTGGTTGCTCTCGAGTAAAAGTAGATCCTTTGAAAAAAGCCAGGTGACGAGCCCGAGGGCGACACCGAACCACAACGTCGCGAAACGGATGATCAGCGTCGCTGCCGTAGCGGTGCTGGCGGGCAGGTCCAGTAGCAGTATGAGCATGCCGGTCATGCTCACCTCCACAGCTCCCAATCCGCCAGGGAGGGTGGACACTGCGCCGATCACGGTTGAGAACGAGAGGGTGAAGACCGCGATCGAGAACGTATGCCAACCTGCGGGAACGCCCAGCCCCAGCAGGACCAGGTACATTGCGATGCCCTCTCCAAGCCAGGCAATTGTTCCTAGGCCGACGGCGATGAGCGTTGAGCGAGGCCGGAAGAGCGTATAAGTGCCCTCGTAGAATTCCCGCAAATGAGGACTGACGCGCTTGAGCAATGGCAGACGCTCCGCTGCGTCCAATGCCCAGAGCGCAATCGGGCGAATCTGCGAGAGAACGATCCCGGCAACGAGCAATGTGAGAACGATCGCGAAAGCGGGCCAGTAACGCCGGTATGCGACCACTCCAAGGGTTGAAAGCAGCAGAACTGCCAGCCCGTCACTGATACGTTCTGCGAGAACGACGGTGACGCCGCGGGCAACCGGTATGCCGGTCTCTCGATTGAGCCAGACTCCCTTCATTGCTTCGCCCGCTTTCCCCGGCGTGACAGCTAGAGGGAAACCGGCGATAAACAGCTGCGCGCTTTTCCACAAGGATAGATTATGCGCGCCGATCTGACCCAGATAGAAATGCCACTTGATAAATCGCAGGCTGTAGTTGAAGAGCGTCCCGCCGAGGATTAATGGGGTTAGGGACCAGGAAAAAGTCGCCAGGTGAGAGCCCACCTGGCGGATGTCGCTGAAGAGTGCCAAGCCAAGAGCAACAACGAAACCCAGGACGAGGCCGGTCAGCAGCCGTCGACGAAGGGAGTCCATTATCGTCCGCGAAGCAGACTCAAACCCCCAATCGCTGCCGCGGCCAACAGCGTAAGACCAACGATGGCCTGGACCACGGTCTTCGGCTCCATGCCGGGCAGGACGACTTCTCCATCCCCGTAGTTTTTAAACAGTTGGCCCCACGGGTTTTCCAGAGCAGCCTCGACCCGCTTGCGGCCGACGAAAGGGTACCAATAGACATTGTGGTAGAAGTTGCTGGCGAAGTAGGACCAGGGAACAAGGGGGCTTTGCAGCAGTAATTTTTCGAGGGGTTTCAAGGGACCATGGTAGATCATCTTTTGACCACGGCTGGCGAATGTATCGGTCTGGACGAACTCCCAGGGGGTTTCTTGCTCGATATCATAGCCAACGATTTCAATTTCGCTTGGGTTTCCGATGCCTAGATTGAGCTCATGCGCGCGGCGGATGAAGCGGATTTGCATCGGGTCGAAGCCCTGGAGTTTGGCCGAGACGGCATCGATCGCGACCTGATCGGCCGAGGCCAGCAGGATGTCTTTCTGGTGCCAGTGCATTGCCCGCGGTCCTGGGCCGTCGCCAGCGAATGTGCCATCCATCACCGCGAACAAGCCCGGGTGGATTTCGCGCTGGATCATGAGCAGGTCAACGAGCGTATCGTGGATCACCGCGTGGGTCCAGTGGCGGTCTCGGTGGAGCAATCCACCGAAGGCGTTCTTCATTGCCCCAGTGATCGTTGTGAAAACGTGCGTTTTTACCGTTGGCAGTTGGATCATGCTCATCCCTACGAGTGCTCGAGGAATGAATAAGCCCTTGGGGTAAACTTTATCGAGGACCAGCAATTTGTGGTTCTTGGGAATGTATTCAAACCATTCGAAGTCTTCCTCGTAAAGGTAGATGCAGGGGATGTCGTATTTATCGGTGACAAAACGGTGTTTGTTATTGAACTCACCGACACTTGTGTCAACTACAACGGTGTCGTTATGAACACCGACGATGTCTTTATAACCAGCGCCCTGGAGCGCCTGTATCACGCCTTCAATCTGCCAGGGAGTCGAGGAGCAGGCCGGGTACCAGGTCTGCCAGGAGATATTGATTTTTAGGCCGGTCCGGGTTTCCTTTGGGAGAGCGGCTTCAAAATCTGCAAGCCGCATAACTTCCTGAACATCCTCTAAGACTGTCTCCGGGGAGGTTTTCAGAACAGCGACCTTCCCAAATTCCGGTTGTTTTGACATCTGATCCTCCTGTGGTGTGCATCCATTCTAACCTACACCATGGAAGCCGTGTAGTCACCTGTACGAACTAACAGACGGCCGATGGCTTATCGGGTTAAGTATACTTCTGAGGAATAGATCAGATTGTTACCATAGAGACCGTTCATCATGCTACAATAGCTCTAATGCAGGAAAAAACATCAAGTTCGCTCACAACCTTCGACGACTTATACCCTGAGGATGTCTACCGACCCGCAGAGAAACGTGACTATTGGGTTTGGATCTATCTGCCATTCTTGATCGGGGTTCTGGTGTTTGTGGGCATTGGCTTCCTGGTAATTCGTGCCGGGTTTGGTTCAGCGAGCGCATGGGCGGACACATCGCTTATCTTTATGCTGCTGCCGATGATCATTTTAGGGTTGGTCCTGCTTGTTCTCTTCGGGGCCATGATATTCGGCATTGTTAAACTTATCGCCATGATCCCGGAGTGGTTTTTAAGCATCAGGAGAGTTTTCTGGCAAGCTGAGAACGCCGTACAACGGAGTGGCGACATTGCCGTTCGCCCGTTTACCGTGATGAAGTCCTCTTGGGCGGCGCTGCAAGAAAGCTTTAGCTGGCTTGTATCCATCGCGGGAATATTCAAGGGAGAGACACATGACTGAGGATTCAAACTGGAAGGCTCGCACAATCATCGTTGGGATTCTCGCGGGCGCGCTAACAGGCCTCGGTGCCGCCCTTGTCCTTATTCAACGTGCTGAGCAAGAAGGTGAAGCGGTACAACTGGGTACATCCGATGGGCTCAAGGTGGGCATTGGCGTCCTAGGTTTGCTGCGGCAGATTGGCCAGATCGGCCCTCGAGGCGATTAATAATTAAGCAATAATCATCACCTGCTTCGATAGGCGGGGTAGGTGGTTTTAAACAGAAACAAGAATATTTCGAGTCTGTCGCTTGACAGGCTCTTTTCTTTTTGTTATTATAATAACGAACGTTCGTTCATATAAAGGATAATGGGATGGGCCGACGCATTGTAAGCAAAGGTGAACTCACACGAGAATCGATCTTGGAAGGGGCGTATCAACTCTTCCTTCAGCAGGGCTACCACGGCACGTCGATGCGCCAGATTGCCGCCGAGGCCGGCATCGCCCTCGGCGGGATCTATAACCACTTCTCAGGAAAAGAGGAGATCTTCACCGCAGTTCTCGAAGCGTACCACCCCATCCACGAGATCGTCCCGGTGATACAGGCGAGCGAAGGTGCAACGATTGAGGAATACGTGCGCAACGCCGCCATGGGTATGATGACTGCTCTTGAGCGCCAACCGGGGTTCCTCAACTTGATTTTTATTGAGATCGTTGAATTCAACTCACTACACCTGCCGGATCTGGTCGATATGACCTTCCCCAAGGTCATGAGCATCGTGGGCCCCTTCGCCGAAAGTCAAAATAAGTTAAAGGACATCCCCTTACAGAGCATCGTGCGCTCGTTCATCGGCCTCATGTTCATGCAGTATTTTGCTGAGAAGCTTGTAGGGTCGCAGTTTGTCGCGATGCCGCTTGAAGAAGCGTTCGAGCAAACCCTACAAATCTTCCTCCATGGGATCCTCGCCGAATGAGGGCGCGATGACTCTCCAGGACGTGATGTGCATTCTGCTCTGGCTGTTCATCTTTTTCGTCAGCTTCCAGATTGTCCTTCGGTTGGTGCGGCGCATCTATAAATTTCCGATCCCACACTTGCTAACGAACCTCATCGATAATCCAATCCGGCGCCGCATTCAACCCCCGGAGAGCACGCCAGCCCGTCACGGAATTCGTGCCGGCATGCGCGTGCTTGAGGTGGGTCCGGGCAATGGAACATACACGCTGGCCGCCAGTCAAGCGGTCGGCGAAGCGGGTCGGGTGGTTGCGATCGATATCGAGCTGCGAATTATCGAAAGATTACGTCAGCGTGTGGAACTCGAAGGAGCAGGCAACATCGAGGTCAGGGTCGCGGATGCCCACCAACTGCCATTCCCGGATGCCAGCTTCGATGCGATTTACATGATCACCGTGATTGGCGAAATACCCGCGCCGGGCGAGGCCATGCATGAGTTTCACCGGGTTCTTCGACATGGGGGCACGCTGGCTTTCAGTGAGTTTTTACCCGACCCGGATTACTCGCTCCCGCGCACGCTCAACGCGCTGGCGGTCGATGCTGGTTTTCGTTTGAAATCACGGTTTGGGAAGCTGTTCTACTACACCCTTCTCTTCGAGAAGTGCGAAGAGGGATAGGACATGGTCAATATCCGTCTGCAGTCGATCATACGTAAGGAGTTCATCCAGATCATACGCGACCCGCGTACATTGATGCTGGTCATTCTCATTCCCATCATGCAGTTGTTGATGATGGGATACGCGGCGACAACCGACGTGCGAAACGTCCCTCTGGCGATATTCGATCAAGATCGCGGGATGGAGGCGCGTGCCTTGTTGGATGCTTACAGGGCGGCCGACTATTTCCACCTGGCTTATGACGTGGATTCCTTAGACGAGATACTCTCACTCATCGATCGGGGTGACGCGAAGGCCGGCTTGATCATCCCCCCGGATTACAACCAACAGATAGCTGGGAAGGGAACTGCTCAGATCGCCTTTGTGCTGGATGGCAGCGATCCAACGATCGCCGCCACCTCCCTGTCTGCGGCTCAGCTTATCGCTCAGGCTCACGCCACAGAAGTAATGGCGGAGAGGCTGGCCAGGACCGGGCAGGGCGCCGCGGCGTTAACGCCTCTCGAAGTACGGACACAGGTCTGGTACAACCCCGACATGCTTAGCTCCTACTTCATGGTGCCGGGTGTCATCGGGATGATCCTGTACTCGATAACCTCAATTCTTACGGCTACGGCTGTGGTCAGGGAGCGCGAGCGCGGCACGATTGAACAGTTGATCGTAACCCCGATTCGTTCCTGGGAGCTCATTGTGGGGAAGATCCTGCCATACGCTGTTCTAGCGCTGATCAACACAGTGGAAGTCCTGGCGCTTGGTTCATGGCTTTTTGGGGTGCCCATTCGCAGCGGGTTGGGTCTGGTAATGCTTACATCGGGACTCTTCCTTCTCACCGGTCTGGGTATTGGGCTGCTGGTCTCAACGGTCGCAAACACGCAGCAAGAGGCAACGCTCATTTCATTCACGACACTCCTTCCGAGTATCTTCCTCTCCGGTTTCTTCTTTCCTGTGGAAGCGATGCCGCGCGTGCTGCAATGGATCGCTGTTGTGATTCCGCTTAAATACTACCTGACCATCATTCGCTCGCTGTTGATCAAGGGTGTCGGAGTCGATTCCCTGTATACAGAGATACTGGCCCTGGCGATCTTCGGCGTGTCCTTCATACTTTTAGCTGCGATGCGGTTACAGAAACGATTGGATTGATGATAAATCCGGCCGCCCTATTTCTGTCGGCGACGGGTGGTTAAATTGGAGGCTGCAATGGATGGTGCTGCAATAAAAAGAAACACCCTTCTCTTTCTCTTCGTTGGCTCGGTGATAATCGCTGTGGTCTATCTCATCGGCGTCTCTAACAGCGGTAGCGACGTCTTGGAAGCATCGGGGACGGTCGAAGTGGTCAGCGTACTGGTCGGACCAGAAGCTCCTGGAAGGGTGATGGAGGTATACGTCGAAGAAGGGGCTTACGTGGAGCAGGGAGAACCACTATTTAGTTTGGATGACGAAATTCTGCGAGTCCAGCGGATCCGCATTATTACTGCCGGAGAGGCTGCGGTTACCGCTGCGAATTTACAACTGTTGATGGTTCAGCAGGCGCTTGACGATTTGTACGAGGATTGGCCGCTGGCAGCCGCTCAGGCTGAGTTGGAGTTGGCACATGCTCAAGATGCACTCGATGATGTCGTCTATGTTCACGACGTGCGTCAGGAAGGGAAACGTGCCAGCAAGGACACCATCGATGCCGCGGAAGCTAACTTGATTCTGGCTGAGAATGAGGTGGATCGGGCACAAGGCGCGTATGACTCATTATCCGGTCGCTCGGAGGATGACCCCGCCCGGGCTCTCGCCCTCTCGAATCTGGTCGCGGCACGCAAAAAGCGCGATTCAGTCCTGCGGAACCTGAATTGGTATACAGGGAAGCCGACGGACATCGAACAGGCGCTGCTGGATGCTGATGTCTCCGTCGCTGAAGCGCGTGCGGCCGATGCGGAGCTTGAGTTTGAAAAATGGAAAAATGGACCTGACCCCGCCGCGGTGGCCTTGTTGGAAGCGCAGTTGGCGAGCGCACAAGCTCAGCTAGCGTTGGCAGCCTCGCAAACCGAAGTGGAACTGCAAACAATCGATTTGCAGATCGAAGACCTTGTGGTTCAAGCGCCGAGAAGCGGGGTGGTCTTAACACGCGCTGTAGAGCCCGGGGAAGTTTTGCTCCCAGGCGCTGCTGCGTTGAAGATCGGGGACCTCGATCATCTTACGATCACGGTGTACGTACCCGAGGATCGCTATGGGGAAATCACGCTCGGGAGTAAGGCATTGGTGAGTGTGGACAGCTTTCCAGATCTAGCCTTCCATGCGTATGTTCTACGTATTGCTGATCAAGCAGAATTCACACCGCGCAACGTCCAGACGGAGGAGGGGCGCAAGACAACGGTCTTTGCTGTGGAGCTATCGGTCGCTGACCCGATGAACAGATTGAAGCCGGGTATGCCGGCGGATGTTCTCTTTGACGGATAAATCGATTGTTGCCAGATGGATGGAAATTACCTGTGTTGTGAGAGTGGCGTACGATGACTGACGATATCCTCATTGAAGCGAAGCATCTTTGGAAGCGATTTGGCGATAAGGTCGCAGTGGAAGATGTGTCGCTACAGATCCGCGCTGGTGAGGTTTATGGCTTGATGGGACCGGATGGAGCCGGGAAGTCGACGGTGATCCGGCTCTTGTGCGGCGCGTATGCCCAAGATGAGGGCGAGGTTTTTCTTTCTGGCAGGCGCCTGACCAGCGAGCCCGATAACGCACGTGCGAATCTTGGTTATCTCTCCCAGCGATTCAGCCTATACAGCGATCTGACCGTTCTTGAGAATCTGCGTTTCTTCGCCGAAGTACGCGGCATCTCAGGGGAGGACTGGCGTCAACGAGCGCAGGAGACGCTGGAGTTTGTCGATATGGCGGAGTTCAGCAATAGGAAAGCGGGTGCGCTGTCTGGAGGGATGAAGCAGAAGCTGGGGTTGGCAGCGGCCATGATCCACCAACCGGAGATATTGCTCCTCGACGAGCCATCAAGCGGGGTCGACCCGGTCACCCGCCAGGCTTTTTGGCGTCTGCTAGTCCGGTTGCTCCAGGGTGGCGTTGCTGCGTTGCTGAGCACGCCCTACATGGACGAGGCGATGCGCTGCAATCGGGTGGGATTCATGAGCGAAGGGCGTATCCTTCTTGAGGGCGAGCCGCAAGATCTAACGAAATACCTCGAAGGACGACTGCTGCGGGTGAGAGGAGAGTCGATTCGGGCCATCGCCCGCATCGCCCGTGAGATTCCATCCGTGGAGAGCGTCCAACCCTTTGGCGACCGTATCCACTTGCGGATCGCGGCCGGCACGGAGAGGCAAGTGATCAAGGAAGTACAGAAAGCTGTCGACAATGCAGGGCTTCATGCAACGAGCATTAGATCAGCCTCCCCTGACCTGGAAGACGTATTTGTGGATTTATTGGAGCAGTGATGGTGAGTGACCAGGACGATGTGGTTGTAATCAGTGAAGGGTTGACCAAGCGATTCGGGGATTTTACAGCGGTGGACAATGTGTCGTTCCGCATTCGAGCGGGTGAGGTGTTGGGGTATTTGGGCCCTAACGGTTCCGGGAAGACGACGACGATACGAATGCTGCTGGGATTGTTGTTGCCCAGCGCAGGGCAGTCGCAAGTCCTGGGTTTCGATTCGGTGGATGAAGCGGAAGATATCCGCCAGCGCGTAGGCTATATGTCACAGAAATTTGCCCTTTACGATGAATTGACCTCGTTCGAAAACCTGACTTTCTACGCGGGCGTTTACGGTATCCGCGATCCCGATGAATTGACAGCGACCATTAATTTGCTCGGCCTTGAAAATATCCAGAACGAAAGGGCAAGCGATCTTCCACTTGGCTGGCGTCAACGCCTGGCCCTGGCGACCGCTATCGTGCATAAACCGACGATACTCTTTCTCGATGAGCCAACGAGCGGTGTGGATCCTGGCGCGCGCAGGGATTTCTGGGATCTGATCTATGAGTTGGCGGAGAGCGGGGTGACTATTCTCGTCACGACTCATTATATGGACGAAGCGGAATACTGCACCCGGGTAGGCTTCATGCGCCGCGGTCGGCTTATGGCGGTGGGCACACCAACGGAACTGAAAGAAAGCGAGGTTGCGGGTGCCGTCTGGCGCGTACACTGTACTCCGTTGCTGGCAAGCTTGGATTTTCTGGAGACACTACCGATTGTGAGGAATGTGAGTTTGTCAGGCAACCACCTGCGTGCAATCACAGAAGAAAAGAGCAGCGCCCAAAATCTGGAACAGGCATTGGACGCTGCAGGATTGCGCGATGTCCACATTCAAGAAACCGCCCCTACGCTCGAGGATGTTTTCCTCTCCCTTGCAGGAAACTGAGTCTAATCATCAAACGGAACTTCAACGACGAGGTCCTGAATCTCATTGTGGAGATCGGTGAGGAGCGTCTGAACGCGTTGGACTGTCTCGGTTATGGGGATTAGCTCAGCCTGCTCACTGTCTCGGCGTTTGGTCTCAACCGAGTTTTCCTTCAGGGAGCGTTTACTCACAGTGAGTCGCAGCGGGAGCCCGATTAAATCGGCATCGGCGAATTTCACACCGGGGCTCTCCTCGCGATCGTCATAGAGGACTTCTACACCCGCGTTCATAAGTTCTTCATACACGCCCTGAGCAGCTTCCTCAGCGCCCTTCAGCGAAAGCAAATGGACTTCATAAGGGGCGATGGTGATGGGCAGGATTAACCCGTTCTCATCGTTATATTCCTCGGCGGCAGAAGCGAGTAATCTACCGCTGCCGATGCCGTAGGACCCCATGATCACATATTGTGTCTCGCCGTCTTGATCGAGGAAGGTGCTGTCTGTGTCTTTACTGTAGCGGGTCCCCAATTTGAAGATATTCCCGACCTCGACACCTCTCGAGGCGTGTAGTTTCTCACCACATTGCGGGCAGGCGAAGCCATCTTCAGCGAGGGTGATGTCAGCGATGATATCCGCCTCGAAATCGCGCCCGATATTGACATTCTTCAGGTGATACCCTTCTTCGTTCGCGCCGGCGACGAGATTGGGTGAAACGGGGATTAAATCATCGACGACGACCAATGTGTCCTTCACCGCGATGGGAGATGCGTAACCAGGAACAGCGCCAACAGCGCGGATTTCTTCGTCAGTCGCCGGACGCAGTTCTTTCGCTTTCACGGTATTGGCGAGCTTTATTTCGTTCAAGTTCATATCACCGCGGACGATGGCGAACACAAATTTCTCTTGTTCTTCGGTCCCTTCGGGGATCGTGGCGATCATGAACACAGCTTTGGCGGTGCGAGATTTGGGAACGCCAAGGAAGTCCGCTAGCTCTTCAATGGTTGTCATCTCGGGAGTTTCGATTTTCTCTACCGGCAGCAGATCTTCTTTGTCAGGGTTAGGTTTTTGAAAACGGGCGATGTGCCGGTTGGCGGCATAGCCGCAATCAGCGCAGATCAGGAGCGTATCTTCACCGACGGGGGTGAGATACATAAACTCATGAGCCAGGCTCCCGCCCATCATGCCCACATCAGACTTCACCGCGATTACAGGCACGCCGCAGCGATGGAAAATGTTGAAATACGCCTGGTAGTGGGCGCGGTACTGAAGATCGAGCCCTTCCATGTCTGCGTCGAGACTGTAGCTGTCTTTCATAGTGAATTCACGTACGCGGATTAAACCGGCTCGCGGCCGAGGATCATCCCGCCATTTCGTTTGGATGTGATATATCAGCATCGGCAGCTGCCGGTAGGAATGGATTTCCTTACAGACGAGATCGGCGACGACCTCCTCGTGCGTCATCGCCAGTACCATGTCACGCCCCGCTTTGTCTTTAAAACGGCCCATCTCAGAACCAATCTGATACCAGCGATTGGTTTTCTTCCAGATGTCGGCAGGGTGAACGACGGGCATGGAGATCTCTTGCCCGCCGATGGCGCTCATCTCCTCGCGCATGATATTTTCGATCTTGGTCAGCGAACGCTTCGCGAAGGGCATATAGGTGAAAATCCCGGCTGCAAGTTGGCGTATGAACCCCGCCCGCAGAAGAAGCTCATGGCTCGCGATCTCAGCCTCGGAAGGCCGGTCGCGCAAGGTTTGGCTGAAGAGTTTACTCATTCTCATGGTTTTACCTCCCAAGTTCTCCGACTCTTTCAAGACGCAGAGTGTCTGGAGTGAGTTGGTGAAAAGAAAAAGCCCCGGTGCTGCGGGGCAAAGGTTCGCCGGCTACGGCTGTCCGCTGGTTTTGTGTTCGATAACTCTAGTGAACGCAAACCAATGCCCGGGTTGCTTTACAGCTAGGGACGGGCGGGAAACTTGGGGCAACGAAACCTCGACGAAACATCATTGATGTAAGTTACCATTAGGGCCTGTTTCCGTCAAGCCATCCACATGGTCTTTTTTGGTTTCATCTGGCATACATCAAATGTGCGTGGCATAATTCCTCCTGTTATGAATGATTTATCGCCCCGTCGATGTTTAATTGCTATTGCGGGCATTGCCCTCCTCGGGGCATTGTCGATGGGTACCTGCCAGGGAGGCGAAGGTCCTGCGCACTCAGGAACAATGCCTTCGACTGCAGGGGACACGTCGCTGACCGTTGTTCCACCGACACCCTTCCAATCGATCGACCAAACCCCAACCGCAAGTGTCGTCAACCTCTGGCTCTCACCAGGGTTGCCGGACGAATTTCGGAGGCGAATGGTAGGTTTTATTGACCAGGGAGTGGGAGGGTTTCAGCTAACCGGAGAGCCGTCCGCAGCGCAGGTGAAGGTTGAACCAGGCGGAGAGGTGAGGATCGCGGAGTGGGTTTATGCGTTTGTGGTGCCATTCCCAACGATTGAGGATGGAATGAGCTACGAATCCCTACGTGCACTCTGGTCAGGTGAAGCGCAGGAAGGCAAGCGGATATTTGTTACAGAGGATGTTTTCGAGATGATGTCTGCCGTTATGGGAATACCATCAAGCTCGTCGGTGCATATCACAGCGCCGGAGGATCTCCTGGAACGCGCTTGGGGGGAGAGACCAGCCTATGCAATCGTACCGTTCGAGAATCTGGAGCCGCGCTGGAAGGTGCTGGAATTGGATGGGCGGTCTCCAATTCGTAAAGATTTCAATCGAGATGCGTATCCGCTGATCGCATCCTTCGGTATAAGCGGCGACCCCGAAAAATCAGAACAGTTGCGCGCAATGCTCGATACTCCCTTCAGCAATTACGACCCGAATAAGCTGACGACTCTGGTCATGACCGGGGTTACGGCTCTCACCCGGGCTACGGCCTGGAAGATGGAGTCTCACGGCATCGGCTATCCAGGGGAGTTGATCGGTGAATGGCTGCGCGAGGCTGATTTCGCTCATGTTAGCAATGAAGTATCGTTTTCTGAATCATGCCTCTTCCCAAATCCATCCCAGGTGAGTTTGCGATTTTGCAGTGATCCTGCATACATCGGGCTCTTTGAGGAGATCGGGGTGGATCTAGTCGAACTATCGGGGAATCATAATCTCGATTGGGGTGAGGAAGCCTATCTTTATAGTCTGGACTTGTATCAGCAGCTTGGTATGAGCTATTTCGCGGGGGGTGCGAACCTGGATGAGGCGCTAGAGCCTGTGCTCCTCGAGCACAATGGCAACCGGTTAGCCTTTCTAGGCTGTAATGCGCCCGGTCCGGGCTTTGCACTTGCAAAAGAGAATCAACCCGGTGCAGCACCATGCGATTCGGAGTTGATTTGGGAGCGTGTTGGGAAACTTGCGGATGATGGGTATTTAACAATTGTAACTTTCCAATGGGCAGAAAATGTGAGAATTTTCCCCGTACAGCGGGAAGACTTTCGGAAGGCTATAGATTCAGGTGCGGTGATCGTAAGCGGAAGTCAGGCGCATCAGCCGATGCCATTTGAATTCTACGACAATGGATTTATTCATTATGGGCTTGGCAATTTATTCTTCGATCAAATGCAGGAACTGGCGATGCGGCAGGAATTCATTGACCGGCATGTGTTCTACGATAACCGGCATATCAGCACGGAACTGCTGACCGCTTTTCTTGAGAACTATGCCCAGCCGCGGCCGATGTCGCCCTCTGAGCGCAGTGCATTACTTGAACGGATCTTCAAAGGCAGCGGCTGGTAGGGAAATCCGGGATTAGCGCCAGAAATGATCCGCACCCTCGAGGACTGATATGGGTCCTGAGGGTGCGATTTTGTTTTGGTCTTAAATGATGTTGACGGGTTAGCGCTTGGTAAAAGTGAACGGTTTAGCCCAACGCTGCGCTGAGCGCCTTCCCGGCTTGAGCGGCTTGGGCCTCCAAATGCGCTAGTTCATCGAGCCAGCTTTGGGCTGCTTCGCGGTCCGAGACGCTGCTGGCGTTGATCTTGACGTTGAGCCCTGCGGCTTGCATGCAGGCATTTGCCATCGCACCGGCAGAACCCGCATCGCTCAGGGCGTTTTGGTTCCCTTTCTCCGCGACTTCTGCTGCGAGGGCGAGCACTTCAACGGCATCACGACATACCTGTAGCGGTACTTCCGCGGCGACATGCGTGGCACGTTCGATCTCTTCTGCTCGATCGGTTTTCTCCTGCGCAGATTTCTTCGGCATCCGGAAGGCAGTCATGACGGAATCGAAGGCCTGGGCGTCGAGTGTCACTGCCTCTTGG
>JAUWFP010000179.1 GCA_030606845.1 Anaerolineales bacterium
GACATTACTCTCGATCTTGAGCGATACCCCACGACCGTCGATTCATTGTCAAGCCCTGAGATGTTAATCGCGGCGGAATTGGATACAGTAACAGATGTCTCTTTCTCGGCCAGGGGAAACCAAGAGAAGATTATCCGCGTAGAACCCGCGGACGATTACAGCTTCCTCAGTTTTGATTGGGACAGCTTGCTCATACGCGACGCCAACTGGGAGATCGGGCTCAGCCCCGAATTGCCCATGGATCTCTACGTGGATGTCGGCTCAGGTTCGGCGAACCTTGATCTCATGGATTTAGATCTGTCCGCTCTGGATATTGATGGAGGGTCAGGGAGCACGGCCCTAACGCTTCCAGCAAGCGCATCTTCGTACACAGCGAACATCGGCGGCGGTTCGGGGAGCTTCGACATCAAAATCGAAGACGACGCCAAAATAGATTTTGCGATCAATGTTGGTTCAGGCTCTTTCAATATCGTAATTGGAAATAGCTCTAATATCGAGGCGCAAATTGATGGCGGATCCGGGAGCCTCACGATCAATGTTCCTAAGAACGCCGGAGTGCGAGTCGTCATCCGCGATTCGGGCTCGGGCAGCGTGCACATCCCCGGGAACTATACGCTCGTAGATGACCTCGGGGATGACGATAGGGATATCGGTATCTGGGAATCTGAGGGTTACAACGATGCATTGCATCGTGTCGAGGTCACATTTGATCCGAGGTCGGGGAGTTTCATGTTGAGGTAGTTTTGGCGTCAGCCCTCTACTCAAAGTCCACAAAACGCCCCTCAGTTGCTGGGGGGCGTTTTCGTTCTTTTGGAAGATAGATAAACACTGACTCGTGATGAACGGGTGCGCAAAAAAATCGGACTCGTTAACCTTCCGTCATGATGAAGAGGGGATTCATCTCGAAGCTGCGATAGGCCGGACGCAGTCGGTCGGTGCTATAAAACTTGTCAATATTTACTATTTTCGTCTTGCTTGTCACAACATCGATGGGGACGTTATCATAACGACCGTTCCTGAGCACCACCAAGCGACCGTGAACCCCTTGTAAGATGAGATCCAGAGCCAGGTTTCCATACGCCATCGGGACGATGGAGTCGATCGCATCCGGATCCCCGCCGCGCACCAAGTAGCCCAATTTCTGGGTGACAACATTTACACGGAAGCCGTCGTTGTATTTTGGTGAGAGTTCTTTCAGCTTCACCGACACCAGATCACCGATTCCCCCCAGCTTTTTATGCCCATAGGCGTCAACCGCCAGGTCCTTAAAGATCATATCGCCGCCTGCGAACATTGCTCCTTCCGAGACCAGCACAACGGAATACTTACTCGGGTTGCGATTGCGGTCGTATGAAAGAAGCTCTGCCAATCGATCAATGTCAAACTCATACTCGGGGATTACACAGCGGTCTGCTGCTCCGGCCATCGTGGGCAGCATAGCGGTGAAACCGGCATAGCGTCCAAACACTTCTATTACCATGAACCTTTCATGCGAGCCCGCGATTGTACGCAAGCTGTTCGTGATCTGGATCGTGCGCGTGATACACGTGCTGAATCCAATGCAGTAGTCCGTACCGGGCACATCGTTATCCATTGTCTTAGGCATAGCGACGACTTTCACGCCTTCTTGGAATAGCCGGACTGCATAGCCCAAGGTGTCATCGCCCCCTATGGGAATCAAGTACTCAACATTCAGGAATTCCAGGTTTTTAAGCACCTCGGGGGTGAGATCGTTCATCTCCTGGTTGTAGGTGTCTTTTAAATTGTCTGGCACCTGGCTTAACGTTATATGACTCGGGCGAGTACGGGAGGTGTGAATGAGCGTACCCCCGGTTCTCCCCGCCTTGTTAACAACCTCTTCCGTCAGCTTCATTACATTGCTACTGTTGTCAGCTTTCTTGTCCCTAACGACGTCAACGATTCCCGCCCAACCACGCCGCAAACCCACCACCTCGTAGCCTTCCCGTAACGCCCGTATGGTGATCGCCCGAATGGCTGGGTTCAGCCCCGGGACGTCTCCGCCGCCTGTCAATATTCCTATACGACCTTTCTTTTTAGCCATGTTGCAAACTCCGTTGAGATATCTGACCTATTGTACTCTCTTGATTGATTTTCTTGGCAACAAATCCGCTTTGTTTATTTCATCACATCGGCCACATTTCTTGTGGCCAGCCTGATAGGCATGCTCATCAAGAAAGGAATGTCCAGCAGTGGGCACTTCCTCTTCATGCTGCTCACCGGTTGGACCCTGGCCTGGCTGGCGAGTTGGTTATTCGGTTGGTTGTTCGGCCCGCATAGAATCTCAAATACTTGTGCGCACGGATTTTAACCATGTGGACTATTCTTCAAAAATATCGTGATATTGCTTAAACCACAGACCTCACGGCTCGCTAATTTGACGAGCCGTGAGGTCTACAGTGGGCGCGAATGGACTCGAACCATCGACCTCACGGATGTGAACCGTGCGCTCTAACCAGCTGAGCTACGCGCCCGTGAAGCGATTATAGCAGAGCCGAGAGGTTGTCTCAAGATTACAGGTCATGATAAAACTAGATTAGGACTTTTCTCATCGGTCTCAGCAGAGAAAAATCCGGGGCAATCTACCTCAGTCCGTCGCACAATAATCACGTTTGGTAAAACACCTCACTACATTGAAGATTTGCTCTTGTTCCTATTTTGTTGCAGACCAAGAAAAACGAGCTCCTTAATGCTGCCTATTGCATCAATCTTAAGGATTACAACTCCATAAAGTAATATGAATTTATGGATTGGAGCTCCATAAATTTTGACAAAATTATGGAATTCTAATATGAGGCTTTCTGTCGTTTCTCCTTTATTGGCCACATCATCCCTTCTGTCCTCTCCTCTCCCCCGATGCTATAATGCCGCGAGGAGAGAGTCGGTGATTGAACTCAACATCCCTGGACGCGATCTTATCCAACTAAATCATCTCGTATCCGATGTCAACGGGACTCTCGCTCTCGATGGGCAGCTGCTCGACGGCGCCCCAGAAGCTTTGCTCGCATTGGGCGACCGGCTGCAGCTTCATCTGCTCACCGCCGACACCCACGGCCGCCAGGCACAGATCGATGAGAGGCTCGGTTTTCAAGCCGTGCGAATACCGCCGGGCGGCGAGGCAAAAGCGAAGGCTGCGTACGTGCACGAGCTGGGTGCAGAGAGTGTCGTTGCCCTCGGGCAGGGCGCCAACGACGCCGCCATGTTGCGCGAAGCCGCTATCGGCATCGCCGTTGCCTCAGTTGAAGGATTGGCGATCGAGTCTCTAAATTCCGCCGACGTAGTCGTTCCAGACATCATCGCCGCATTCGAATTACTCGAGCACCCCACACGTCTGGTCGCCACATTACGACGATGAGTACAAATATGAGCGAACCTCTCGATCCACTCCAGACTCATTCCCGCGCCCGCCGCAGGCGAGCCCGCCGAATGCTCACCCAGCTTCGTGCCGACGAACGCGAGACATTCCTAGAAAACCTCGCTCAAATCGTCTCGCCGAATGTCGGCTTCTTCATTTTCGCGCTCCTGGCAGGACTCCTGATCGGCGTCGGTTTCCGCTTCGAACAGCGAGCCTTACTCTTCGCCGGCGCGCTCGTCGCCCATCAGATGGGACCGCTCATGGGCCTCGCCCTTTCGGCGGTTACCGGCTCACCGCGCTTCTTCCTGCGCATGCTCGCCAGCTTCGCCGTCGCCGGGCTGCTGGTTGCCGTAACCGCCGGCCTTGCTGGCGGTCTGGCAACAGGAGCAGAGTCGCCTTTCCTGCTCGCTTACGGGCACACAGAACTCAACCTGATCGACTTCGGCCTGGTTATGCTTGGCGCAGGCTTCCTCGCATATTATCTGGCGCGTGAAGAGCGATTAGCCCCTCTTGCAGGAGCGGCAGTCGCTTACGAATTATTCCTGCCTCTCGGTGCCGCCGCTATCGGGCTGCTGCGCGCCGAGCCTGAGCTTTGGCAGGGCGCCGCGCTTACCTTCGCTCTGCACCTGGCATGGGCGATCGTCGTCGCCGTCGCTGTTCTGGCCGCCCTCGGGTTCCGACCCCTGACCGGCGCTTCTCGTTCTCTAGTCGCAGCTATGGCGCTCATGGGGCTGGTGGCAATCCTCAGCGCAGTCGGTTTGGGCGCCTCGGTGATGGCGATTCTCCCCACGCCCCCACCTACGCCAACCGCTACGTCACCCCCCACCGAAACGGCCACCATAACCAGCACACCAACGATCACGCCCACGGCTACGATCACCGGCACACCCACCAAAACTCCGACGCCCACCATGACGCCTACCCCCACCCCGCAGCCTGCTCGCGTGAACAACACCGGCGGCACCGGAGCGGTTGTTCGGGTTGTGTCCGATCCATTGGGCGCACATATCGGTTTTGTGGAGGAGGGCAGTTCCATCCTCCTCATCGCCGGTCCGAAACAGGTCGGGGAAACTACCTGGTGGTACATTCGTTTCACGACGAAGCTCGGCGAAACCTTTGATGGGTGGCTTCTGGGCGACTACATCTCAACAGCAACCCTTACTCCATCACCGACCCCCTGACGGTATCTAGTTTCCACAACCCATACGCTGAATAAGCAAACGAACCAGTCTTTGGTGCCTGTATTGGGCATCCTTTCCCCTTGATGGGTTAGTTGAACGAACGCTGTTCTCGCCGGGCGAAACAGGATGCACTTTGTCATGCGCTCGCATTTCTACAGCGAAAAGCGCCCGGCGCAGCCCTCACGCCCTCCACTTCTCTCTTGACCCCCTGTTCTCATCCTGATAAACTCGTTATTGAAAATAATTTTCATTATGGCAAACTCAACGTCATCCAGGCAGATACTGTCAGACTTAAAAAGCGCGGGGTATCGACTCACGCAATCGCGCGCTGCGGTCGTGCGTATCCTTGCTGAAGCCAATGGGTGGCTGCGGCCCGAGCAGGTGCACACGCAGGCAAAGAAATACTGCCCCTCGATCGGGTTGGTGACGGTATATCGCACCCTGGCGCTCCTGGTGGAACACGGCTATATCCGCCGCATCCACTTCGATGACAAATGCCACGGATACGCACGGG
>JAUWFP010000029.1 GCA_030606845.1 Anaerolineales bacterium
ACGTACGCCAGTGAGTGCCATATACAGCGTTCGCGGTATCGGAGTCGCAGTGAGCGTCAGTACATCAACCTCGGTCCGCATGCGCTTAAGGAATTCCTTATGCGTGACGCCAAACCTCTGCTCTTCGTCGATGATGAGCAGTCCAAGGTCTTTAAATTGGACATCGGGTTGAAGAAGACGGTGGGTGCCGATCACCATATCGATCTCACCCGAGACCAGTCTCGTGATGATCTCAGCTGTCTCGCTTCGGCTCCGGAAACGGGATAGCATCTCAACCTTGATGGGAAAGGCGGCGAGCCGGCGTCGGAATGTATTGAAATGCTGCTGCGCCAGCACGGTCGTCGGAACGAGCATAGCGGTTTGTTTGCCGTGCATCACCGCTTTGAACGCTGCACGCAAAGCGACCTCTGTTTTTCCATAACCTACATCACCACAAATCAAGCGGTCCATCGGTTTGGGTTTTTCCATGTCGCTTTTTATGGCTTCGAGTGCTCGTATTTGATCTTCAGTTTCCTGGTGAGCGAAAGACGCTTCCAATTCCTTTTGCCATGCTGTATCGGGGGGAAATGCCGTTCCGAGCACCGTTTGTCTTTCTGCGTAGAGTTCGAGAAGATCGCGTGCGATTTGCTCGACCGCTTCTTTCGCTTTGCCTTTCGAGCGAGCCCACTCAGAGGAGCCGAGGCGGGACAAGGAAGGGGATGAGCTGTCTGCGCCAACATAGCGAGAGATGCGATCGGCTTGATGGACGGGTATGTAAAGTTGGTCACCATCGGCGTACTCAATGAGAAGGAACTCTCGTTGGATTTCATCTAACCGGCGTTCGACAAGCCCTATGAATCTCCCGATTCCATAGTCGATATGCACGACATAGTTTCTATGCTGAAGATCGGCGAAAGACGCCTCGGGAGCAGATGGTCGTGCGAGAGAGCGCCGGCGAGGGCGAGGTCGCGACCAGCCAAATAACTCTGCATCCGAAAGTAGGTGGAGGCGGTCACCTTGGACCAGGTCTTGTATCCAGCCGCCGGAAAGAGGGCCCTGTATGAAGACTATCTCGCCGGGGTGAAGTTCTCCAGATATCTCTTGCCTGACTTCAGCGGTGTTATCGTACTCGCTCCATAACTCGCAAAGACGCTGCGCCTGCCGACTGACGATGACAACCGTTTCGTGATCCGTGCGTTTATCGCTCAGGTGCTTCAGGATTGATTCGAGCTGTCCGCCGAAGCGCGGTCCTGGAGTGAATGAATTTGCAAGCGGGACAGCATGCAGGTCTGTCATCATGGCGTTCATTCCTAGATCCAGTGTGGTGTAGTTCTCGAGGCTCTCTTCGAGATCAGACAAAGTCAGATAGGGGAGTGGGAAATCTGAAGAAATCCGCCTTTCTACAACTGCCTCCTCACGCATACTTAGAGCCTGCTGCTCGATATCTGCCACGGCATTCGTGAAAGCGATCTTATCGTCGAAAACAACCACGGTATTCTTTGGAAGAAAATTAGATATGCCGGAGGGGTGTGAATTCATCAGCGGTAAAAACAACTCCAGAGAATCTGTTAGAAAAAGATCATCTTCGCTGCCGATACCAGGAAATTGTTTCGACCACTTTTTATCGAACTCGCGCGGGAGACCCTCGCGTGCCGGTGTGACCCAGCACCAGGTTATTTCTTTGATCGTCCGCTGAGAGGCTGGGTTGAAGCAGCGGAGAGATTCCACATCGTCTCCGAAAAATTCGAGGCGGATGGGGAACTCTTCCGCTGGGGGCCAGAGGTCGAGAATTCCGCCGCGGCGGCTGAACTGTCCGCGCTCGGTCACGATGCTGCTTTGCGCATAGCCATTATTCATAAGGAGGGAGAGAAGCTGATCGAAACGGAAAACCGCACCTTGCTTTACATAACGTGAGTTTGCCAAGAAAGTCCGTTTTGAGAGCGTGCGTGTCATCACGGCTCTAGGTGAGGCCAGAATCATCAGGCTTTGGCCAGGGATTTCTTCTTGTGGGCTGCCGGGTCCTTCACCATGAGTCAGGAAAGCGAGGGCAGAGGTACGCTCATTTCGGACGGTTTCACTCCAGGGAGACAGTTCATAAAAAAGAGGATTCGGATTTGGAAAACGGTGAAGTTCTACGTTTGGGGCCCAATTCGGAATCTCTTCATGAAGTGTGAGCAAGCGATTCAATTGGGGAGCGATATATAAAACAGGTCGCTGAAGATCTTCGTATAAAGCGCTGACCAGCATCGGTCGAACTGCTTTCGGAATCTCCAGAGCTTCGTCAGGAGATGTCTTTTCCAGAAGCTGATCCAAGAGTTGCTGATATGTTGATTGCCCCCGTAGAGGAGCTAAAAGGGCGGAGAGGTTCATTTATCAGCAGGTTTGGGATTGCAGGAGTTCATCGCCGCCTCGATCCCATTGAAGAGCAGCGTATGGATGCAGTCCGAGCTGCGTTGGAGAGTCATTTCAACAAATTCGGCGTCTTCGGCGAGGAAATCTTGAAGGACGAAAGCGGCGGGATCCATCTTCCCTGCCGGTCGACCGATGCCGATTCGCATGCGCTGGATTTGATTTGACTGCATGGCGGCGATAATGGAAGCCATACCTTTGTGCCCGCCGGAGCCGCCTTCGGGGCGGATGCGAACGGTCCCGAGCGGCAGGTCGAGATCGTCGTAGATCACGATTAGATTTGAAGGCGGGATGCGATAATAGCGGGCTAGTGAAGCGACAGACCGGCCGACAAGATTCATGAAGGTTTGAGGTTTCACCAGGTAGATCTTTTCTCCATCTACCCGTCCGTCAGCGATCAGCGCTTCGGATTGCATGCGCGAAATCGTAAGACCCCATCTGTGTGCGAGATGGTCAATCAGCATAAAGCCGATGTTATGCCGGTTCTGTCGGAATTCTCGGCCCGGATTGCCCAGGCCTGCGAGGAGGTATGGTCCTTGGTGTTCTGACATCCTTCTACCTACGTTTCTTGCGATTAGCATTACGGAGCATCTGTCGCATTCGCAGAACAGCCCATCGCTCCTGGGATCGCCTGCGGATAAAGAGGTAAATACCGAGTGCGAGCAGGACGACCGCACCGGCGATAATTCCCCCTGTGAAGGTTCGCAGCACTGTAGATGGGTTTGATTCACCTGGAAACGGCAGCGGAGTGGGGCGCGGGGTCCGCGTAGGCAGAGCAATCGTTGGCGTTACTGTGACCCTGTCAGGCTGAGGAGTGACCGTCTCAATCGCTGTGCTGTTACGAATGCGGAGCCCTTCAACGAATGACTCGAGTACGATGTTATTGCTGAGATGTACACGCAAGCGCAGTGTGTAGAAGCCGTCGGTGATACCGGTTGTGTCCCAGAGCCCCAATCTACTGTCCGTGACGGCCGTGTGAACAGGATCACCGATTAGGAACCAGGTCCCGGTTGGGTTATCTGAGTGGGAGAAGGAGAGATCATAGGAAAAGAAGGATGGGTGAGATGCCGACCCCTCGATCGTCACCACGCCATCAATGGCTTCCCCGCCAAGAGGCTCACGGATGTTCGCGTACCCTGGCGCCTGGGCTGCGGCCTGGTTAACAATGCACACAAATCCGAGCATCGTGAAGCAGAGAATATTAAGCAGCCGTATGGCCTTCGAAAACCCCATTTCTACACCTGGAAGAGACCAATCTGTGAGTCTATCATGGCCCCTGTGTCGGGTCAAACAGACAGGTTTCTCCAGACTTCCTGCAGGAATTAAACCTCCCGCAGGTTTCAAACCTGCGGGAGGTTAGAAAAATTATCACGAAACTTTGCTAGTGTTTATCGTTTCTGTCTGTGTTCGATCAGCCCAATCATACACTTGCGTGGGTATCTTTCAGTTGGTGGGTTCCTGTATTTTTAACCTCCCGCAGGATAAAAAAACCTGCGGGAGGTGGAGAATACCTACGGAAAGTTCGGTTAATCCCAGACGTAATTCGCGAGAGAATCCGGATCTTGTTTCCCTTCGCGGTCATCAGCAACAAACTGTTCGTACTCCTTGGGTGTTGGGAAATATGAACGGAGGAATTCATCGTCCTTTAAATCCCCGGCTTTCACGCCAACGCACTCCATATAATTTGAGTATGGCCAATCTTGGGCATGTGGCACGAGATTTGCTTTCACCGGGTTCAGGTGAATGTATCTGCATAGGTGGATCAGGTACTCCTCGCGGTCTATCCGTACGTGATGGAAGCGCCCCTCAAAAAGCGGACCCTTGCGCCCCTGTTGACGGTTTACAGCCTGCACGTAAGCGTTGAATAAGACATTTATGAATTTAGATAAGCTTTGGTCTGAGTCTTGTCTGAGTAAGAAGTGATAGTGGTTGGGCATAAGGCAGAGTGCGATTACGGCAGCGCCGTATGGCCGGTGGTAGCGGTTAATGAGGTTTAGACAGTGTTCGTAGTTCGCAGGGTTGAAGAATATCAACCCTTTTCCCACTCCCCGGTTGTAGATGTGGTAATAATGATTGCGGGCGAATTCATTGCTTCGATAGGGCATCGATTAACCCCCTTCTTGAGTTTTTCGCTTATACCTCCCGCAGGTTTCAAACCTGCGGGAGGTTGGTTGAGTTTAATGTCACGCGACCTTGTTAATATTTGTGGTCTGTCTGCGTTGGATCAGCTCAATCATACACCTATACATATGACTTCCAGTCGGTGGGCTTGAATAAATGGCTTTTCTTCGTGCTTTTGTTGTCAGTGGGCCATCTTCATTTAACCTCCCGCAGGATAAAAAAACCTGCGGGAGGTCCGAAAGCAGCGGGAGGTTTGTGAGGCTTCCTCCACGATTGAGATTCCATGCGAAAGACTTTGGTCGGAAAGACAAACGTTGACGGAACGAATGTGAATCAGGTAAAATTTCATCTGGACGGTTAGGTGGAGTCTCTTTTTTTTGTTCAGGTAAAGGTGAAATGATGACAACAGATGAAAAGCCAGGAAGCAATGATATACAAGCTGAGATCATCCATCTTGATGGCGGGGTGATCCAGAATGTCGAAGCCGATACAGTCCGCATTGAACAAGGCGGTGCTAATCAGGTGATCGCCAAGAATGTCGAGTTGAATAAGGGGGGCGCTCTTACGATCCAAGGAGATGTCGTCGGCTTGCAGCAGGGAGCAGCGTTTATTACGCGCAGTGCGAAGAGCACCAGCGAAGAGAGCACAGTGGGCGCTGTTATTTCGGAGCACGCTGTCCTGCAAGACTCAAGAGTTGGCATAACGATTGCACGAAAAGCAGAGCTAAACAATAGCTCATCGATCATCCTGCTAGCCCAGGAAGTCGAAGGTAATGTGGAGACAATACTCGACACTCGCGGTGCACTTCTAGCAGGTCTTGTCTCAGGCATCGCAGTGGGTCTTGTATTGTTAGTTGGCAATCTGCTGAGGCGAGATTAACTTATTCGAAAGCCGGTCCACCAGATGGAACGAAGGTAACCCGAGAGGGTGAGAGGCGTTCCGAAGGGAAAAATCATGGAAGCTGTAACATTAGACGCAAACGAAAGAAAAACGATTGGGAAGCAAGTGAAAGCCTTGCGCAGACAGGGTATTCTGCCAGCCGTGATGTACGGCGTAGGTATTGAACCCCTTCCAATTGAGTTAGATGAAAAAGTTTCATCACGCGTTCTAGCGAACGTAGGTGGGTCTACACTTATCGACCTGACAGTAGGCGAAGATACGCACAAAGTCTTGGTGCGCGAGTTCCAGCGCGATGTGATCCGTCGAGATATCTTGCACGTGGATTTCTTGGTGGTAGCCATGGATGTTGTCATTAGCGCTGTCGTTCCCGTTGTGTTGGTCGGGGAAGCCCCGGCAATGGAAGAACTTGGTGGCATCATCGTATCCGGGCTTAACGAAATCGAGGTAGAAGCCCTGCCGGCAGATTTGCCGGAACAAGTGACCGCGGATATCGGGGTGCTTGTCTCGATGAATGATGTCATCACGGCTGGTGATCTTGCCTTGGGGGAGAAGGTGACATTGGTCACTGATCCCGGCGAAACGATCGCCAATGTCATCGCCCAGATGGCTGAGGAAGTAATCGAAGAGGAAGAAGTCGATGAGCTCGAAGAAGGCGTCGAAGCCGAATTGGGCGAAGAAGAAGAAGGGGCGGAAGAATCCCCCGAAGAGGAGTAAGGATAAGGTTAATTCCTAATCCCGGACCGGATGTTCAAGGAGCATGGCGAGAAGGCCATGCTCCTTTACTTAAATTTATGACCCTAGATCAATAACCTCCCGCAGGTTCAAAACCTGCGGGGGGGGTTATCGCAAGGAATGAATCCTCAGTCATCAGAGGGGAACCTAGAGTATGTAGTCTGGAGCGAAACCTTTACTTGAGAAGATCCAACACTTGGAGAAGGTTCCTGGTGATCCTCGCCGTAGCTCCCCAGATCACCTCCCCCTGGTATGGTTTGAAGGCATAAATCGGAAAGTGTGGGCCGGAAACAGAATTATCTTCGAAGAGGGTTTCTAAGTGCGCCGGATCCGACAACCACTCGATGGGAACACCAAACACGCTTGCGACTTCTATCGGATTTAACGTCAGCTTGTAAGGCCAAGGGATCACGCCAACAACAGGGATAATTTGAAACTGCGTGGTGGTGAGAAGCGAGTCGAGTCTGCCAAGGATCTTGACCTCCGCAGGATCAATGCCAATTTCCTCCTGTGTTTCTCGCAGCGCAGCGCTCTCATGGTTTTCATCATCGGGCTCAATAACCCCGCCCGGAAACGAAACCTGACCACGATGGTCCTCGACTTCATCGGTACGTTTTGTGTACAGGGCGTGCCAGGCGCCATCATGATGATAGAGAGGGATGAGTACCGCGGCCAGGCGAGCATCCAATTCAGTCTGGACAACGGCATTTTGTGAGAGAAGAATCTGCTGAAGGCGTTTTGTGAAATCATTCATGGGTTGATCGTAAAGAGCCATCATAAGTCATTTTGTGTGCATCCGCCGGGCAAAAACTAGGTATCCTGTGTGCGCGATCATGCGGTCCGTCGGACGTAGACGTTCTGGAACTGGTTTATAGAAACGCAGCAGGATTTCGGCTACATCGGCCATAGCGAAAGGTTCTTCCTCGATTTTACTCAGAAAGGCGGAAACCTGGTTGGTTGTCGGCAGGATTGTTCCCAGCACACCTCCATTAGCAAGAACCTCATGAATTTGAGAGAGATACAATTCCGGCTTCGGTAGATCCAGGAAAACTGCGTCGACGTCTTTTTCGGCAATTCCATCAGCGATATCTTGCAGGGTGAAATCAACACGATCCAATAAACCGACGCGCTCGAGATTTTGCTTGGACAGATCCTGCATGTCCTCACGACGATCGTATGAATATACTTTTCCTCGCTCTCCGACCATCCAGGCAAATGCGGTGGTCAGAGCGCCAGAGCCGCTACCCGCTTCGAGGACACGCGTTCCTGGTCCAATCGAAAGGCGCAGGAGGATGTAACCGATATCTTTCGGGAATATGATCTGCGAGATTCGGCGGGTGTTGCGGACGAGATCATGCAGCGTGGGGGGGAGGAATACGTAGGATGTTCCCAAATGCGTTTCGACATCCCGCCCCCACGGTGTGCCTATAAGGTCGTTATGGAAGATAGATCCCTTATGGGTTTGGTACTCACGATCGTCCTCGAGCCTGAAGATCGTTTGTTTATGATTTGGCAATTGGAGCATGGCTAGATCGCCAACCTCTGCAATTCGCATGCCTGCAGCCTCCTAGTCAAGTTGCACATATTCTAATGGCAAATAGCGCCCGCATACCTATCCTGTCCGGCAATTAAGCAGGCTTGGATCCTACAACGCGCAGCACACGCGCTCGCTCTTGTTCGATAATTTCAAATCGTGGGCGAAAGCCCGCCTCTTGGAGGGGGATTTTCCACTCCTCTCGCGGCTCGCCTGACTGTCCTGTAAAGCGGTATAGCCAGGAAGCAAAACGGTCTGCGAGAGAATCTCCCGTGATCTGAACGAGTCCGACGATGACGAGTTCTCCGTCCGGCTGCAGGACTCGGAAGGCTTCCGTCAGCGTTGCCGGATCGACGATATATTCACTCGGAAAGGTGGCGATGATGTCAGAGAAGTGATCTGATCGAAAGGGAAGCGCTTGCGCACGACCCTTGGTTAGCATCGGGGTAACACCCCTGCGAAAAAGATTGCGCTGGGCGCGCTTAAGCATTTGCGTCGACGTATCTATCCCGACACTTCTATGGACTGATCGTGAGACATCGGCGAGCAGGTGCCCTGGTCCGGACCCCAGCTCAAGAAGGTCGCCGGTTGGCGAGGAGGGTGCTGCAACGGACTGCCATTTCCTCCACTGACCCATGGAGGTTGTCCAGGCGACGAAGTCATACGCCCAGGCGAGGGTTGTATACAGGTGCTTGAAGAAGAAGCGCAGGAAAGAAGCGATAAGTTTGGATGCTATTTTCCACATCCCGTTCGGTAGGAGTGCAATTCGATATTTTCTGAGTCAATAGCAGAAAGTGCGCTCTGATCGGTGAGAGCAGTCAGTTCCTGCTCACGGATGCGGTTGTAGCCGCTAGTCTGCTCGAGCGCTTCATCGGAGTAACCAGGGTGGCACATAATCTCGCTCACACCGTTGGGCAGTTCCCGAAGGAGCTTGATTAAGTGGTCCAGGACCGCGTATTTTCCAAAGAAGCTGGCATAAAAATAATCTGGGTGTGGAATGGCGAATGTCTCCAGGTGTTCTTTTGCCTGCGTTCTGCTGAAGTCGAGCATGTCGGCAGGGAAAAGCTCAAATAAATCTTCTTCGCGAACATCAGTCGGAAACGGAGTGCGGACGCCGCAATCATATTCAACCGCAAGTTCGGTTATTAAAAACCAGATCTCAGTACTGGCGATGCCAAAATGGTGATGACTGTCGAGATGGTCAAGTTCCGCCTCGGTTTGAAGAAAGCGCTCGATCTGTGCTTTGCACTCTATTTTGACTTCATCGAGGTCTAACGTCTCCGGGTCACTGAAGATTAGATCCTTCTCGTGAAACCACCCGTTTGCGTCGATAAGCGTGGGGACTCGATCAGGCGGTGTGAGGGGTTTACCGCAGGTGAGATTAAGGTGGACACCGAAAGCCAGAGTAGGTGCACATTCAATTCCCCTGCGTACGTCTTCGAGGGCGCCGGGCAAGTTGATCATAACGGTTGTCGTTGTAACGAGACCGTTTAGGTGAGCATCGCAGATCCCCCGGCTGACGGATGGAGTGCGACCATAATCATCCGCGTTTACGATCAACCTGCGGTTCACGGTGTGTAGATGTCCAATCGAGCCGGGAGCACACGGTAACGAATCGTCGTCGCCTCTTCGGCTTTTATCTCCCCATCCGCCTGTATAGGTGTCCCTGGAGAGCAGGTGATCTCGAGCTGCTGTGTGTGATGCTGGTGGATGGCAGGATCATGAATGAACTCACCGTTGATTGTCCTGGGGAGCAAGGAGAGCATTTTCAAGCGCGTAGGTGCATACCCATAGACGAAGGTAAGTAAGCCATCTGTGGGATCTGCATCGGGCGCCATTTTGAACATACCACCGGTCAAAGGGCAGTTGCCTACCGACACCAGGGACACAAGTCCTTCGTACTCGCCATCATCCCAGCGGATGCGCATTTCGTATTCCGGCTTTGACGCGATCCCTCGCAGTGCGGCGACCAGGTAGCGAATCACGCCCTGCAGCCAGGTCATGCGAATGTTATAAAGTGACACGACCGGCTCTAATCCAACCGCGGAGTTGTTATCAAACACCCAGTCGTTCACCTGGCCCAAGTCGATACGGCGCGTCTTCCGACCGAGGACTGCCTCAAGAGAGCCGACGATATCCAGCGGAAGTCCTAAATTCGTTATGAGATCATTTGCCGTCCCCAGCGGGATGATGCCGAGAGGGCCAAGCACACCTTCCGGATTGGCCTGGTAGAGTCCGTTAATAACCTCGCCTATCGTTCCATCCCCACCGGCAGCGATAATCGGATCTCTTCCATCCCGTGAAGCTTGCTCCGCAAGTTCGGTCGCATGCTCTGGTCCCTGAGAAAGCACGACCTCACAGTCAAGAGACAATCGCTTGAGCGTATCGATAATCTCAGGCGCTTGTTTTCCCGATTTCCATCGATTTGAGTACGGATTGAGAATGACTATTCCAGACATTGTCACCTACCTCATGTAATTAATGAAGACCGAAGCGAGTCCCAAGAAAAGTGCAAATCCTACACTGTCTGTGACTGCTGTAACGAGCACGGTTGAAGCGAGCGCAGGGTCCGCCCCGAGCCATCTCAGGATAAGCGGCACAAGCGTCCCAATCACTGTGGCGAGAATCATATTCCCAACAAGAGCGAGGCCGAGGATTAAACCCAGGACTTCATTCCCCGTCCATAGGTAGACTCCAACAGCAGCTGCAGCGCCTATGAAGAGACCTTGAAAAAGACCAACGACAGCTTCTTTCGTAAGTGTCCGCCAGGCATCGCGTGGTTCGATTTCGTCAAGTGCGATGGCGCGGACAATGATTGCCAGCGTTTGGGTGGCTGTATTCCCGCCTAATCCAGCCACGACAGATAGAAACGCGGCCAGCAATGCAACCTGGGCAATAAGAGATTCGAATTGGGAGATAACCCAGGAAGCGAAAAGCGCAGTAATGCCGCTTAAAAATAACCAGGGCAGTCTCCTGCGAATGGAGAGACCAATTGGGCTGTCAAAGGAAAGATCGGAATCGGGGACGTTCGCAAGGCGGTAAATATCCTCGGTAGCCTCGACTTCGATAACGTCCATCAAGTCATCGTAGGTGATCACACCGCGGAGACTGCCAACATCGTCAACGACAGGCATCGCCGCCAAATCGTAGCGGATCATAAGGCGGGCAACGTCTTCCTGATCCAGGTCTGTTTTGGCGGAGATCACATCGGGGTCCATGATCTCACGGATTCTACGATTCGGGTCAGCGATTACTAAATCACGCAGTCCTACGACACCGAGCAGTTTTAAATTTTGTTCGACAACATACAAATAGTAGGGGGTGTCGGATCCCAATGTTGTTTGGCGCAAGTACTCAATCGCCTCAGCCGTGGTGATTTCCGGCGCCAAGGTGAGTAGATGGGTGGTCATTAGGCCACCGGCGGTTTCATCGGGGAAAACAAGCAGAGGAATTACGTCTTCGGATTCTTCCATCTCCGCCAAAGCATCCGCGGCGAGCTTGGGAGGTAAGTCACCTAAGACATCTGCCGCTTCGTCTGGTTCCATCGCATCGAGGATGTCTGCGAGGAAGGGCGTCGAAAGCGTCTCGGCTACGTCGGCTGCCTCCTCGTCGTCGAGTTCCTCGAGCAGGTCAGCTGTATCGTTGATATCGAGTTGGGGGAGGATTATGGCTTGGTCTTGATCGTCAAGATCGGCGAAGGCCTCAGCTCGATCTACAGGGTGTAGATCGGTGAGCGCGGCGATTGCTTCCTCGACGCGGTTTGCTTCGAGGGCTGTCCGAATCGCTTCTAACGTGGCGTCGATCATTGAAGGTTCCACGCATGCTCCCTGGAGGATTGATCTTTCCCCTTGACCCTGGCTTCAGCAGTTCCAAAGGTTTTGGGACATATCTCTCAAGGAGTCGCGTAGAGCTCGCAGCGAACTCTAGAGGGGCAGCAAACCTTGGGCCAATTAAGAACTATTATTTCTCAAAATACTTGTCATTTTTGTTTCGGGAACCTGCACTTCCGATGCCATGTGGATTCTGTTCAACATGGTTGATCGGCTATGGTGTTTCCCTGCATGGGTGGATTGTAGCATTCTAGCGGAGGGTCGTCAAAAGAGAGGGGTCTAATTATGGGCCACAGCTCTTATTTATTGAGCTTTCATTCAAAATTGGTGGGTTGGCGCTGCGTTTCTCCGCCCGGAGCTGAACCTCCGGGCTCAGTACTAATAAAACCTCCCGCAGGTTCAAAACCTGCGGGAGGGTTAGGCTCAGACAACTACTTTCAGCAATGCAATCATCTACACATGAAAGTTTACGCGTTTATGTCTCATTTTATAGCATTAGGAAAAGAATCTGACTTCTTTGCCTGAACTTTGGCAATCAGCGTCTGCGGCTGCTCGAACCTGAAACTCGCATCACCCAATACAGCAATTGGAGGAGTGCTGTTGCCAGCGCAGCGACATACGTAAACGCCGCGGCTCTTAAAACCGCGTTTACGCCATCCTGATCTTGTTGGGTTTGGATCAGCCCGGTTTCTGCAAGGAGAGCTTTTGCTCGTGAGGAGGCGTTAAGCTCAACGGGCAGCGTGGCCAGGGCAAAAAGTGCACTAGTCGCAAAGGCAGCAACACCAAGCCAGGAGATATTTACGACTTGCAGCATCAATCCGACGATGATCAAGATCCAACCAAGAGAAGAACCGATATTAACGATGGGAATAAGTGCGGATCGCAGTTTAAGGGGGAAATAGTCCACCTTGTCCTGCATTGCATGTCCCAGTTCGTGGGCGGCAATAGCCATAGCAGAGACTGAAGCCGGCTCATACACACCACGGGAAAGGTGCAAAGTCTTGCTGCGAGGGTCATAATGATCGGTTAATTTACCGCCGGTGGGTTCGACACGCACGTCGTTTAAACCGCCGTATTGGATTAGGCGGTTGGCGGTTCCCGCGCCGCTAATGTGGGCGCTATTTTCTATCCGGCTCCACTTCTTGTAGGTTGATGAAACCCACCACTGAGCGAATATCATCAGCAGGAACGCTGGAGCCATCAAGCAAAGATAGGTTGTATCGAAATACATTTAATCAACCTCTTGATGTTTATAATTATTCTGTAAGCAGCTCTATTGCCTTCTGGAGCTGGGGATCGATGCCGGCATCGAAGTCCTCTTCTGTGTAAGAGACCTCATAATCTGGTTCTAATCCCTCCCCGGCGATCTGTCTCCCTTTTGGTGTATACCAACGAGCGACGGTCACACGCACTGCGCCTTCCTCTCCAGTGAGGGCAATCCAATTTTGCACCGAGCCTTTCCCGAATGTCGCCTCCCCCACGAGCAGGCCGCGCTCATGGTCCTGGATTGCACCAGCCACAATCTCCGAGGCGGATGCAGATCCGCCGTTCACAAGAATGATGAGAGGCAAATCGGTCGCCAGACCATCCCCAAGGGCTTCATAGATCTCTTCGCTTCCATCGCCGAATCTCTCCGTCAATATCACGCCATCGTCAATAAACTCCGAAGCCACTTCGATTGCCGTGAGCAGGAATCCACCGCCATTGCCTCTCAGGTCGAGAATTAGCCCATTCAACTCAGTCTCGCGTAAATCACGGATCGCGCTCCGAAGATCATCTGAAGTGTCGTTGGAGAAATTGTAGAGCTGAATATAGCCGATATCTCCTTCGAGTATCTCGCTCTCGACGCTGGGAACCAGGATCTCTGCTCTGATAATCTCGAACTCCAGGAGTTCGGGTTCTCCCTCGCGCCTGATCGTCAAATGAACCGTCGTTCCCGCAGGACCAAGGACGCTGCGAATGACGATGTTCGCATCGATGCCGATTACATCTTCACCGTCGACGGCGACCACCTCATCCCCGGGCTCCAACCCTGCTTCTTCTGCCGGGGAGCCGGGCATGGGCGATACGATCGTCAGGAATTCCGCATTCGTGTCCACCCAGGCTCCAATTCCTTCGTAAGAGCCATGGAGAGGGATATTCGCTTGCTGGTAGGTAACCGGGTCCATGTAGGATGTATGGGGATCGCCAAGCGCGTCCACTGTCCCGGAAATAGCTCCTCTCATGAGTGTGACATCGTCAAGCGGCTGGTCAACAAACTCCTCGTGTACGATATCCCACGCTTCCCAGAAAGGAGCAAATAACTCATCGGAGCCTTCCGGCGGTTCTGATGTGTAGCTCTTCGTTTCCACAACCAGCGACGATTGCTGGAGAGGATCCTCCAGCCAACCTGGCAGAAATTCGTAACCGATCATCTGGCCGATTACGACGCCTATCGCCAGACCGCTTACGAATATGCTCGCTGATAAAAATGTCCCTAGGAACAAGCCAAGTAATACGAATTTTACTTTTGATGACATATTGCCGAATCCCTCAACTTTATTAGGAT
>JAUWFP010000220.1 GCA_030606845.1 Anaerolineales bacterium
ATGCTCCCGGAAGCGCCCGAGCAGTTTCTCGGCCTCGCGGATCGCTCGCTCGCGCTGCCCTGGGTCGATCAGACCATGCGCAAACGCCGACATTTCAAGCAGAGGCTTCAGCTCAGTGTCGCCCGGGAAAACCCACGAACGTATAGCTTCGTGAACCAGCGCACCCACAACCACAGCCGGCGGGTGCAGCCTCTTCCCCGTCGCCCGCCAATCACGTTCGAGCTCACCGGCCTTTTCATCGTCCGTGCGTTCGTCACTTACAACCGCCAGCGGGGCGTAGAGGTCCTGCGCCTCAGACTCTGGCCAGGCGGTTGGAGCTGCCGACTCCTCATCTCCAGGCTCGAGTGCATCGGCGATCCAGACCCCGACCTCGCGGCCGTTGGGCAATTTCGCCTGCGCCCATCCCCCTGCCCCCGCCCTCATGTCCTCCGGATCCAGCCCAAGCACCTCCAGGAAGGATTTCATCCAACCCTCGGCGGTCAGCTTCCCCCAACGCAGGGAGAGATGACCACTCAAAATGAGCCGCTCTCGGGCGCGCGTTGCCGCGACGTAGAGAATCCGATTCTCCTCCTCTTGAGATTGCTGCTGGTCGAGGTGCCTTGCCAGGTTATAGATCAGCGGTGATCCCTCAAGGCGGTCGAACCTGAAAGCAGGTCCCGTCTCGGGGAGCAAATAAGCCAGCTCGGCTCTCCCCAGTGGTTTACGGGAGATGTCGGCCAGGACAACAACTTCAAACTCCAACCCTTTCGCTTTATGGATCGTCATCAAGCGCACGGCACCCAATGCTTCGGCTGGCGCCTCCCCCTCCCTCGCCCCCACTTCCCGAAGCGTGCGCAGATATTCGAAGAACCCCCGCACCCTTACCAAACCGCTGGTGTGAGCATCCTGTAGGAGTTTGTCCAGGTTGCGCCAGAGGCGGATATGAGAGGCAGCGAGGATGGCACGGTAGTCGGTTGCATCAACAATCTTCTTAAGCAACTCGGCGACAGGCATACGATCTACAAGCGGGCGGAACTCAGCGAGAAAATCCCGAACCCGGGCGGCGGCCTCCTGATCAGCGCTTACGAGGTAATCGAGATCGCCCTCCAGAGCTGTAAGAAGGGGTTGCGGTTCACCGGAGTGCAATCGTAAAAGGTATATGCCTGGATCGGAGATGCCGAAGGCAGGTGAGCGTAGAAGCCCGGCCAGTGCAGCGTCATTCGAGGGCTCGCTCAGCGCCCGTAAAACATTAAGCACGTCCCGAATTTCCGGCCGGTTATAGAATCCGCTCCCTGCCACGGTGACGAAGGGGATGCCCGCATCTTCGAGCGCTCCCTCGTACTCCCCGAATCCGGTCGAGGCGCGGAAGAGTAAAGCCACATCGTCGTAGGCATCTATCTCGCCAAGTTCCTTCAATTCAAGCAAACGCCTGGCAAGGGCACGAGCAGCTTGCGGTCGCGCTTCCCCGGCCCCTTCCCCAATTCCAATGATCAATTCGGTGAATGGCGGAGCGACGGCCAAATCAGGCTTCTTTCTGTCGGCATCGAGCGCTGTATAAGGCACGCGGTACAGTCGTTCAGGGTCATCATCCTCGCCGAGGATGGGCGCAAGCAGTCCATCCATCTCCTGTAACAATCCATCGTGGGTGCGGAAGGTGCGCTTGAGTTCGAAGTGCTTCCCGCGGCGAGCCTGTAAATCGCGCTGAACCCGACGGAAAACGCTCACATCCGCCCCGCGGAAGCGGTAGATGCTCTGCCGCGCGTCGCCGACGATAAAAAACTTTCCATGAACCCCACCACACAGTGCATCGACAATCTCGCGCTGGCGCTCGTTCGTGTCCTGGAATTCATCCACCAGGACCGCTTCGACCTCGCTTGCCCAGCGGTCGGCGACAGCCGGAATGCGCAGAAGATCTAAAGCGCCCGATTCGAGATCGTCGAAATCCAACGCGTGGAGCCGGTCGAGCGCCTGCGCGTACTGATCACAAGTCCGCTGAAAAAGCGTCTGGATCACCGGCAGGGCCGAAGACCAGTTCTGCTCGAGGTCTGCGAGTGGTGGGGGGTCGGTGCTCTTCGCTCCGCCGAGCCAGGGAGTAAGGCGTTCGTCATAGAGCAGTTGAAGCTCCGCTTGTACGGCTTTCGCCACTGAGTTTTTCGTGCCCGCCCCGCGCTTGAGCCCTTGGCGGCGCATGAGGAACAATGCCTCTGCAGCCCCGAAGAGATCGTCCTTTTCAAGACCGACCTCGGCTTGCTCCCACTGTTCGAGCAGGAGCTCGATCCGCCCGGCAAGTGTTGCCCCGGCATCCGCTGTTAACCCTCCAGAATCGTGAAGTTCCTTCAAGGCTCTAATGCCAAAGGTGACTTCCTTGTATTCAACAAAAGCATTGATCGCCTCACGAAGGGCGGCTTGTGCCCTCATCTCCAGGTCATCGTTATTAAAAAGCATCGCTGCGTCGAGCCTGCGATTCAGCAAGTGAGCGAGCAGCCTTCGCAGCGCATGCGCGCTTAAGACCGTATACAAATGGACCATGTCCGGCTCATCGAGCGCCCAGAGCAGCGCATCCTCAACCGCCCGAGCTTTCAGAGCCGCGGCGGTTCCTTCTTCAATGACATCGAAGCGTGGATCAATGCCAGCCTCGGCGGGATGCGTGCGCAGGATTTCAGAACAAAGGCTGTGGATTGTGCCGATGCGGGCTGCGTCCATCCCGGCTTCAAGGTCCGCCCAGTGTCTTTTCTCACCAGCATCCATGGCGGATTCGGCACGGTCGCTCACTGCTTTGCGCACGCGATTGCGCATCTCGCGCGCGGCTTTCTCGGTGAAGGTAATCGCCACAACTCTGCGGGGCGACTTCCCTTCTTCCAGCAGCCGCACATAACGCGCCACGAGCGTGCGCGTCTTCCCCGTCCCCGCCCCTGCAGTGACGATGACATCCTTGTTCAAGCATTCCACAGCATCGCGCTGCTCGCCTGTCAGGGTAGCATCCAGGTAATTTGAGCTGTCGTCAGTCATAGAAAATGATTCCCATTCTCAAGAACGCATAAACTGCTATTGATCTGCCGAGCACGACAAAGCCCCAATGTAAATCGCCCTCGAAGTGAAAGGTAGGTAATCCAGGGGGTACGCTCCACGCGGCGCTCTGAGTGCTTCGCGAGGGGAGTGGAGTCCCCCGGAGTCCCCCCGGTGGGGGGACAATAGGGGGGCATAAATAATCACCCCCACCCCTCCCGATACCGCCAACACCAGCCCACAACCGGGCAATAGGGAGGGCAACCTCCCTCGGGAGCGGCGGGCGCATAATCCCCGGCACGCACACCCTCGACAAATCTATCCACATGTCTCCTCGCCAGTTCCATCGCTCCCTCAGGTCCCTCATAAACTCCTTCATCCGTAAAGGCTTTGAACGAACCCAGCTTCAACGCCCCGGCTTTCGCCCCGCGGATCGTCCAATAAATCCCCTCCACAGGCTCGCCCAGCGCCAACGCATCGCGTGCACCCATGGCGTAAATCGCGAGCTGCAGCCTGCGGCCGCTGATAAGATCGTTTTTAGATAGGTGACTGCCGCCAGTCTTATAGTCGAGAATGCGCACCTGGCCCTCAGCGTTGCGATCGACGCGGTCGATCACCCCCCGCACGAGCACATCCCCACCCTCAAGTTCGATCCGCAATTCAGGTTTCCCCCGCAGACCAAATACCTGCTCATACGCATACGGCTGCCACCCTGCAGAAGCTTCCCCAAGCGCCTCGATCGTGACCTCGAGAATCTCTAGCAATTCCTGCTGCTCCAACGCCCACAAAGCCGTTGGCTGGAAACCGTACTTTTCCGGCGCTTCAGCGAAAACAGTTTCCGCTACCTCAGGTAAGGCACGCAGCACCGCCGCTGTATCTGTGGGATCCTCCACAGCCGGATAAACCTCTTCCAGCACGGCATGCAGCACCAAACCCAACTGCGCCGCATCGTAACCCGGCTCAGGGGGATCGCGCGGATCCAGCTTCAAGGCAGACGCGGAGAGGAAGAAGAAGGGGCACGTACCGTAGCTCTCCAAGCGACTGGAACTCCAGACGTGGTCCGGCCCATAGGTTATCCGTATACGCTCTAGTATGGAGGAAAGATCTCCTTCGTGGTCCCCATCGGCTTCGCGCGCTTGCCGTACAGCGAGCACATCACGAGCTGAGCGCAATCTCTCCCAACGTGGTTGCAGCGCCTTATACTGCGGCGGAAGCGCACCCCTACGAACGCCCCAGAAAAGCAGCTCCTCCGGAGAACCTGCCTCCGTCAGCGATCGCGACTCTTCGGGACGAATCCTTTGCGGGTCATCCGCCAGGTTGGATTTCGCCGCTCGCCAGAAAGGTGAAGCTTGCCAATACTCACCGTCTTCGGCTAAATACGGTCGTGTGAGCAGCAGAAATTCATCCGCGCGCGTCACCACCTGGTAGAAGAGACC
>JAUWFP010000207.1 GCA_030606845.1 Anaerolineales bacterium
CCGCTAACCATAACCGCGCAATCTCGAGCCAGAAACGATTCTGCTAAGCCAAAACCGATCCCGCGCGTACTTCCTGTAATCACAATGCTTTTCATCATTTAATACCTCCGGCACAGATAGTTTCTTGATTCATATAGAACAAAAAGATGGAAAATAGGATACGGCATAGATGGGGCAGATAGTATCATACCCACCTTCCGCACCCTAGAATAGCATTTTCTGATAAAGCAATTTTAGACAATTTCGATTTGCCTCAATGGATGATCGAGAATCGCCGGAAAGAAATAAAACGAGTTGATCTATTGGGAATGATTACAGGGAAATGTCGCCAGATCAAGTTGATCGAAACGATTGACCGATACGTTAGAGAGTCAACGGGTGTCCAATCCTCCGCTTGATATTTGTTGAGCGCTTGAAGTACGGAATGTGGGAAGGAACACGGGCTGCATCACAAAAAGCCCCGGTTCACTGAACCCGGGGCTTGATCGTATTTTAGACTACACCCAAACCTAATCGGCGGCCGATGATTCTATTTCAGCCAGGTTTTCAACCGGTTTGGCCTTCCATTTGCCGGTGACGAGGTCCTTCAAACGCAAAGTACCTTCGCCGCCGACACGGACGTCACGGCGTTGGAACAACACCCATGAGATCAGGGACAGCGACAGACTGATGGCCAGGATAACACCAAGCCAGGTTAAGTTGAGGCCATCCTCGATGGCTGTGGCTGTCTCAAGGTAGGTCAGGGGTGAGAAATCAGCAGCGCGTTCCAATTGCTCAACGACCCCTGAAAGCAGGCTGATGAAGAAGCTGGCAACCACCAGCATTGCCGCGAGCATGTTGGCAATGCTGCGGGACGGAAGCAGCATACTGAAGAGCAAGGCCAGGGTCATGAAGAACATCAAGATGCCAAATAGCGAGACGAATGGCAGCAGCAGCTCAAACGCCGGGATGGTGAAATTCTCCGACCAGGTCATGGACAGCAGCAGTGAAGCCCAGGAAATCAGCAGCAGGAGGATGATTACCAGAGTGGTGGCCAGGAAACGACCCCAGAAAAGAGTCGTGCGGCTGACAGGGTGGGCCAGGATCAGGTCGAGGGTGCCGCGCTCTTCGTCACGGGCAAGCAAGCTAGCGCCCACCCCGGTAGCAAACAGGCCTATCATCAGGGGTACAAAGGAGAAGTACTCGACGTCAAGCCAGCCAATCGGGGTGCTCATCCCGCCGAAATCGAACATTTCTGCAAGCTCGGGCAGCGATTCCATGTAGGCTGCCATCAAATCGCCGCTGCTGGCAATCATGTCGAACAAAGAACCCATCATGAGCGCCAGAACAGCCAGGCCAATTCCCCAGCCGATGATCGCACCACGTGAGCGGCGTAAGGTATAACGAATTACTGTAAACATTTTATTTGTCCTCCTTCCCTTCGTAGTAGGCAAGGAAAATCTTTTCCAAGCTGGTGCGCTCGGTCTCAAAATCGCTGACCGGATACTGCGCCAGGGTCTTGATCAGGGCATCCATCTCGCCTTCGACCTGCAGCAATACGCTCATGCCATCGTCTTTGGCGAGCAACTCAACCCCTGGAAGGTTGAAAAGAGCGTTAACATCCGTGGGTTGCTGGAAGCGGATGCGGACCCGGCGCATGGAGCGGTTGAGCAACGAAGCGGTCTCGATAACTTCGACGATCTTCCCCTCACGGATGATGGCGGCCCGGTCGGCGACGGCCTGCACTTCGCTGATGATATGTGAGGAGAAGAAGACCGTGGCCCCGTCATCCTGGGCTTCGGCTAGCATGCGTAGAGCTTCCTGCTGCATGAGCGGGTCAAGGCCGCCGGTGGGCTCGTCGAGCAGCAGCAGCTCAGGACGGTGCATCAGCGCCTGCACGACGCCAACCTTCTGCTTATTGCCTTTCGAGAAGTTTTTAATTGGGGTCTTGAGTTCCAACTTGAGGCGGTCGGACAATTCCTGGATGAAGTCCCAGTTCGAACGATTGCCGCGCAGACGGTTGAAATATCGGAAAACCTGCCGGGCGGTCATATTCTCGTCTAGATGTAATTCGCCAGGCAGATAACCGACGCGCGCCTTGATCTCTTCGGGCTCTACCTGAGGGTTCAGCCCCAGCACACGTATCGTACCGCCTTGTGGGCGGATCAAATCAAGCATGCAGCGGATGGTGGTGGTCTTCCCGGACCCATTGGGCCCTAGAAAACCAAAGACTTCTCCCTGTTTGACTTCCAGATCAACGCCAAACAAGGCCTGGACGTTGCCATAGGATTTAGTCAATCCTTGTATTTTGATTACATTATCTTCTGACATATACACCTCTTGTTTACAATAATTGCACGCTTGACTTCGACAGTCTGCGATCCAGAATACTTGAATGTTAGCACATTAGCGTTTCGTTACTGCAGACAACCACATCTCATATAGCTGACAAGCTGACCATCTCCCGCATTCATCCTCTAGTTTTGGCTTTTCCAATGTAGGGGGGAATCTAAACGAATGCTATGCAAACAAATCACAAACCAGGACCTCTAATACCTCCTCAAGCGAAGGTTGCTCGGGTTCTTCCTTGAAATGCGCGAGGCGACGAAAAATCTCGCCCGCAGCCTTATGGAAACCTGATGGGACCCCTGCCCCCGCGAAGGTCGCTGCTATCTCATCCATCTCTCCAGTAAATCGCCATGCCTTAACCGTCGCTCGTTTGACTCTGCCCGCCGTCTGATCCGCAAAATCTGACCCACCCCGAGACCATTGTCTCTCCAAATCTTTTCGAACCCCTAGCTCCTCAGCCGTAGCGAGAATCGCGCAAAGCAAGGCCGTCGTCCCTTTTGTATAGGCCGCGTAGCACATCTTGATCGCAGATGCTTTCCCAATTTCCTCGCCGATAATGCACGTCTCGAGAGGACCTGCAGAGAAACATTCGGCCAAACGCTCAGCATGCTCGCCGGAGAGATAGAGCCACGTCTTTCCCGGTTCCCACGCAGGGCCACCGATGATGCCACCATCTACAAATTTCACGCCTGCTTCATCCATCAACCGACCGATGTGTTTCGCCCGTTGCGGTGCTATCGCATTGGCATCCAGATAGAGCCCATTAAAGGACGTTTCTAAGGTTTGTCTCGCCACCTCCTCCGCAGCATGAGGTGGACATACACAGACGATCACAGAGCAAGTTTCACAAAGCTCATTCAAAGATCGGACTTCAACAAGATTATGTTCATCAGCTCGTTCGTGTGTTTGTGCGCTTCGCCCTGCAGATACCCAATAGACCGTGTGCCCTGAATTTTGAGCTGAAGCAGCGAGGGATATTCCCATCGCACCGGGGTGCAGAAATCCGATTTTAAGTTTCGTCATGGTCCCTCTCTTTTCCCTGCCCAATCCTCTGGGGACGTCCTTGCGTTTTTCCAGGGCGGGTTGGCATCCGCAGAGAAGCAGGCTCAGTCAACCATTCTTCCCATGATCACGGTGTCCGCATAATCATCCTCTGCAAATTTGATATCGCGTGGAGCCCTACCTTCGATTGTGAAGCCATTTTGGTGGTAGAGGGCTATGGAAGCCTCACTCGTTGAGAAGACGAATAAACCAAGCTTCTCGATTCCCTTATTCCCTTCTGCCCAGCGAACAATAGTATCTATGAGCGCATTTCCGATCCCATGTCTGCGCCACGCTGAGTGTACCCAGACCGAATCCACATCGCCAAAGTGCGCAGTGCGCTTCAGTCCGCCTGCCTTAACCCGCGCCATTCCTACGATCAGCCCGTCAACCTCAGCAACAACTCGAAGGCAACCAGGGCGTTCGATCTCCTCAGCAATAGCCTTTCGTTCTACTTCCTCGGTTCGCTGCATTTCTTCTAGTAGGAGCAATGTATATCGACCCTCGGCTAACACAGACCTGTAAAGGTCCAAAATAGCTGCTGCATCCGTCTCAGATGCAGTTCGAATAAATAAGTGCTCCCCCTGCTCCAAGGTTAGCTCTCGTTGTTCAATTTCACCCATATTGGTAAGCCTCTTACACTTATTTTAATTCCCATGCTTCACGCCAAACGAAGAAGGGCGAGCAGCAACTTGTAAGAACTCCCCTGAACTGGATGTTTAAATTAAGACTTACTTATTGGGGATCCGCTGCGTTCGATTCCGACCCATCAAGAAGAGCCCGCTAGAGGAATGACATAAAAAAGAATGGCAAAAAAGTGAAGCGCGCTTCCTGCCAGCACGAAAATATGCCAGATTGCGTGGTGATACGGCAGTCGACGCCAAACATAGAAAACAATCCCTACTGTGTAGGACAGTCCTCCCATGAGTAGAAGGAGAAGACCCCCCGGGGCCATCGCAGCGAGCAAGGGTTTCGTGGCGAAGACCACTACCCACCCCATGCCTACGTAAAGTGCTAAAGATATCAACGGCCACTTGCGCAGTTTTGTTACTTGGAAAATAATTCCAATGACTGCAAGCCCCCAGACTACACCAAAGAGAGTCCAGCCCCAAGCGCCGCGCAGGCTCACAAGAGTGAATGGCGTATAGGTTCCTGCGATAAGAAGAAAAATGACCGAATGATCAATTGTCTGGAGTATGCTCTTCACGCGCGGAAGCTGGATGCTGTGATAAAGAGTGGAAGCGGTATACAACAGG
>JAUWFP010000116.1 GCA_030606845.1 Anaerolineales bacterium
GGAGGGGGATCAAGATTCCGATGCTGGCTTGACCGCCTGGGGATGATAAGGTACAATGTGACCACAGCGTTTGTGCGCCACCATTGCCCAAGTCTAATGGTGGAGAGGAGGAATGGCAAATGAGGGGGTGTTTATACGGCACTGTTTTCCGCATAATCTGCCGCACGGGCACACTATACGGAAGAACGTGCGGCATAACGTAGAATTCGGGTGACTATCTGGAAGTCGTTCCAGAGAATCAGTAGTTATACGGCACAGAAATATTAGCAGTTCGTTATGAATGAGAACAACACGTTCAGGCTTCTTTTTCTAGTTTTGTTTATCCTGGTTTTAATCGTGAGGGCATATTTCGGTATCAAGCAGCGCCGCATGGGACAAAGCAGTTGGTCGGTAAGTGAAGATGCGGTCTCAAGAGAGGGGCGTTGGAGCCTTCTCCTTCGTCCTGTGGCCTTCCTTTTTATGCTTGGTCTTATAGTCCTCTATTTTATCGAACCCTCTGGTTCAGAATGGCTTTTCCTTCCGCTACCATTATGGCTTAGGGTTAGCGGTGTATTGCTTGGAGCTGCAGGCATTCTATTACTCGTTTGTGTACATCGAACTCTTGGGATGCAATGGTCCACGACTCTTCAATTTAAGGAAGTGCATACTCTAAATACAAGCGGCCCTTATAAATTCATTAGGCATCCTATGTACGCATCGCTTCTTCTTTTCTTTCTGGGTTTATCCATTATGTCTTCATTTTGGCCTCTCATGGCGTTGGTTGTGATATTGCTTCTCTTTTTCAATAGGATCATGAGGCGGGAGGAATCTATGATGATCGAGGAATTTGGAGAAGAGTATCGAATTTATATGAAGAGCACTGGGCGATTGCTACCCAGGTTTCGTTGAGATCGCAAGAAAAAAATTGAGGAGGACTGAAGCTTGAAAGCAAGGATAATCGCCATAGATGGACCAGCCGCCTCCGGAAAATCGACTCTAGCCGAGAACCTCGCCTCTGCGCTTGATTATCTTTATTTTGATACCGGTGTGATGTACAGGGCGGTTACCCTGGCAGCTTTGAAGTCCGGCACCCCTGTGATGGATGAATCTGCGGTAACTGCGATTGCAAATGAGCTGGATCTTGATGTTCAATCACCAAGTATCGATGATGGTCGCCAGTGTGATGTTCTCATGGCTGGCAAGGATGTGACCTGGGAGATCCGCAGCCCAGCGGTGGACGAGAACGTGTCACAAGTGTCTATGTATCCGGGCGTGCGTGAGGCGATGACCAGGCGTCAACGCGAGATAGGCTTGCGCGGTGCGGTTGTGATGGCTGGCAGGGATATTGGGACAGTCGTCCTGCCGGAGGCAGAATTAAAGATCTACTTGGATGCTTCTGTTGAAGCCAGAGCAAATCGGCGCTATGAAGAAAGCCTGGGTCGTGGAAATTCTGTGAACGTTGACGTGATTCTCGAAGGGATGCGCGAGAGGGATAGGCTTGATTCGACTCGCGCTCTAGCGCCGCTGCGACCCGCTGAAGATGCTGTAATCATCGACTCGACTGAGTTATCCATCCATGAGGTGCTTGAGAAAGTGCTCGCACTCGCAGAAGATGTAAGCCAACAAGGGGAAGCTTAATATGCGAGGGAATGAAGCCGGTAGTGATTTTTCCCTCCCCTGGTATTCTCGAATGTTCCGACCTCTGTCTCGAGTGTTCTTTCGTAACTTATTCCGGCTGCTAAGTCGGGTCCAGGTTACCGGTACTGAAAACATACCTGACGAGGGGGGTTACGTCATTGCTGTAAACCATGTGTCGATCTTCGAACCTCCATTAGTTACATCATTTTGGCCGCGTTCGATCGAGGTGGCAGGCGCCGTGGAAATTCTTGAGCAACCGATTCAGAGTCAGATCATGCGGTTTTATGGGACGATCCCTGTTCACCGTGGGCGGTTTGATCGCCGATCACTTGAGGCGATGGTGGGGAGATTAAAGGCCGGGCGACCGGTTTTATTATTTCCCGAAGGAACTCGTTCGCGTAAACCAGGTTTGCAGCAGGCTTCCACGGGCGTTGCTTATATCGCCGCCAAGGCAGGGGTTAACGTTCTGCCAGTGGGGATCGCAGGGACGGCTATCCTTGCTGACGAGATCCGTAAATTCCGGCGAACGCAACTACTTATGTCAGTCGGTGAGATGATTGAGCTACCAGAGATTCCATGGCGATCCGTTGAGCGGAAGGAGATTTTACGCCTGCAGACGGAGAGAATAATGGTTGCGATCGCGGATCTGCTTCCGCGCGCCTATCGCGGCCTTTATGCGAGGGGATCTTGATGGCGATCTCGGCGCAGAGTGAAAAACGAATTTCCAACAGCGAAGAATACGATCATCAAGCGCTTGAGAAGATAAGGGGGAAATTACGCTGGATTCTTAAGTACATTGGCTTTGGCATATTGGCGAAGTACGAAGGCGCAGAGGGTTTAGAGAACTTCCCCGCGGAGGGCCCGGCAATCGTGATGATCAACCATATCGCCTTAATCGATCCGGTAGTGGTCCTCGGCGCGATGCCCAGAAACGTGGTTCCCTTGGCGAAAATCGAAGTTTATAAGTACCCGGTCATCGGAATCTTCCCAAAACTCTGGGAGGTCATTCCGGTTCGAAGGCAAGAGTTTGATCGGCAGGCGATACGCCAGGCGCTTAGAGTTTTGGAAGCGGGGGAATGTATCCTTATGGCGCCTGAGGGGACTCGCAGCCCAGCGCTCCAACAAGGTAAAGAGGGCATCGCCTACCTTGGGGTTAAGAGTGGTGCGCCAATCATCCCGGTTGCTGTAACCGGCTCGAAAGGGTTTCCAACGTTCAACCCGCTGCGTTGGCTTAGACCGGGTGCATCCGTGAAGGTAGGACGAGGTTTCAGATTCAGAACGGGGGATGGGCGGCCTGACCGGGAGGCGCTGCGCCTCATGACAGATGAGGCGATGTATGTCCTGTCTGGATTGCTGCCCGAGAATCACCGTGGCGTTTACAGCGACTTATCCAAGGCGACGACCCAAACTATCGAATTCGTATAGCCATATTTGTCATGATGTTCTCCTGCAAATTCCCGTGGCAGGCCGCACATATAAAGGGCACCGATACGAAAAAAGGACCCAACGATAGGATCCTATTCCAGAATTACTGTGAACTGTGTATAATCTCGAGCGAAGAGCAACTTTAGATTGAGAGGTGGTTGGCAGATAAATAACAGGTGGAAAGGGTAGCGCGAGGCCCCGATTATTCGGGGAGACGAGGAAGAGGGTTCCCTGCCGCAGGGTAGGGCTAACCGAAGGATCAGGAGGCTCCCAACCTCCGGACCGGGAAAATCGAAAGATCAGCGGATGCCCTCTGGGTGTACCACACGCCCACACCTTTCCTTACGAAGAAATAACCCGGCAGTTAATACTGGCTCGGTAACGGGTCAGGCAACGCTGAAGGGAGTGGGAATCGGTTGATAACTAACAATCAATCTGGAGGCTTCGTATGTGTGGCATCGTAGGCTATGTTGGCCCGCGTGATGCGACTCCGATCATCTATGACGGGCTGAAACGATTAGAGTATCGGGGCTATGATTCGGCGGGTATAGCTGTAATAGAAGATGGTGAGATAAAAATTCGGCGGGATGCAGGGAAACTGAACCGCCTTGGCGAACTCCTGTTTAATGACCCGATTAATGGTCATATAGGAATTGGGCATACACGCTGGGCGACCCATGGTGAACCCAGTGCACGTAATGCCCATCCTCATGTGGGTGAATCGGGACGAGTTGTGATCGTCCATAACGGCATCGTTGAAAACTTCCTCGCTCTCCGCGATGAATTGACCGCAGAAGGGGCGTCTTTCAGCTCGGATACTGATACGGAAATCATCGTCCTGTTGGTTGAACGTTATATGGCAATGGGACATGATCTGACCGAGGCAGCGAGGAGGGCGATCTCGAATCTTGATGGAGCCCATGGGATCGTTCTGCTCTCAATAGATGAGCCGGACAAGATCGTCGCTGCCCGAGTGGGAAATGCTGGGGGGGTCGTTTTAGGAATCGGCGAAGATGAAAAGTTCATCGCTTCTGATATCCCCGCGATTCTCGAGCACACCCGCAAAATGGCTTTCCTTGAGGCGGAGCAGATGGCGGTCGTGACCGCAAGCGGTTTTAACGCCATGACGTTAGAAGGCGATGAGGTTAGCCTTGAGATCATGAATGTGCCCTGGGATCCTGTCTCGGCAGAGAAGGGTGAGTACAAACACTTCATGTTGAAAGAGATCTTCGAGCAGGTTCGCTCGACCACCGATACGATTGCTGGTAGGGTAGATTTCAAAGAAGGTCAGATTAATCTACACCAACTCAATCTCACGCCTGAACTGGTTCAGCGAATTGACAAAATCATCATCACCGCGTGTGGCACGGCAGCGCATGCCGGCATGGTTGGCCGGCACCTTATCGAGCGCATTGCCCGCATCCCTGTGCAGGTGGAGATAGCATCAGAATTTCGCTATCAGGATCCGCTGGTGGATGAAAATACAGTGGTGCTGGCCATCAGCCAATCAGGCGAGACGGCGGATACGCTAGCGGCGATGAAAGAGGGGCGTGATCGAGGGGCGACGGTATGGAGTATTGTGAACGCCATCGGCTCGCAAGCCATGCGCATAGCCGATGGTTATATAGGCATGCAGACCGGCCCGGAGATCGGCGTTGCCTCGACCAAGGCTTTCACCGCACCTTTGATTGATCTATACATGCTGGCAATCCTGCTTGGAGACATGCGCGGTACGCTTGATAAGAAGCGCAGGATGGAGCTCGTGCGCGATCTGCGGCGCATCCCTGACCTCGTCGGACAATGCTTGGATCGCGCCGATGATGTAGAGAAGGTGGCTTGGGAACTTAAGGAATCTGAACACTGTCTCTATCTTGGTCGCGGTATTAATATGCCTATCGCCTACGAAGGGGCATTAAAGATCAAGGAGATTTCCTATATCCATGCCGAAGCCTATCCGGCGGGCGAGATGAAACATGGGCCGATTGCATTAATAGATGAGGATATGCCCGTCATCGCCATTGCGCCCAAAGACCCCTGGTATGAAAAAATGCTCAGCCAGATTGAGCAGACGAAAGCGCGGGGAGGCAATGTCATCGCCGTGGCAACGGATGGGGATGAACTGATGCAAGAAATTGCAGATCACATGCTATGGGTACCAGAGACGCCCTGGCTGCTAAGTCCAGTGACGACGATCATCCCGCTTCAATTGCTGGCATACCACACGGGCGTGCTGCGTGGCGCAGATGTTGACCAACCTCGCAATCTCGCCAAGAGCGTGACCGTAGAGTAATCCAGGTACATAAAAAAAGGACAGGGGCTGGCCCAGAAGGTCAGCCCCTGTTTTTCGTGTTGGTGTGTGGGTGTGAAGACAGGAGGTCAATTTCAAGTCTCTACCTAGAGCCGCAAGCAAAGCTTGCGCACTCCAGAATGTGGGGTCCTCGTTGAGCTGCTTTCAATGGCAAGATGGGCTGATTGTGTTTATCCCAATCACACTTTCGGGATGCACCTGTGTGTGAGTTCGAATTTCAATTCAGCTTGAGTAGACAAGATGGAATGACCGACTCTCCTGTTTGCAAACCGTGGGTTACCATGTTTTTGCCAAACGGGCAGAGCCACAAGCAAACATGAAGGGAGCCGGTCATGAATAAGCGTATCATATTTATCGGTCTGGATGTGCATAAGGAAACAGTTTCTGTTGCCATTGCAGAGCACAATAAAGAACCACGGTCTTTTGGAAAGATAACTAACAAGCCAGAAGCGATTTATAAAGTGATGCGAAAGCTGGGTCCCTTCAAACGCTTGAAAGTGTGTTATGAAGCCGGGCCATGCGGATATGTCATCTACCGCCAATTGTCCAAACTCGGCATCGAGTGTGTGGTTGTGGCGCCATCAATGATTCCCAAGAAGCCCGGCGTTCGGGTGAAGACCGATAAGAAAGATGCGACCATGTTGGCACGTCTCCTGCGAAGCAACGATCTCGCACCGATATGGGTACCAGATGAACGCCATGAGGCACTCCGCGATCTGTCTCGCGCAGTGGAAGCTGCCCAGGGAGATCTGGTGCGAGCCCGGCACCGTGTGCGCAAGTTATTGCTGCGCCAGGGTATCCGCAAGCCTGAGGGAATGAGTTCCTGGACATACCGCCATCAGAGATGGCTGCATTCAGTGAAGCTTCCTCGTGCCAACCAGCAGGTTGTTTTGCGAGAAATGATGCTCACCATGGAGCAGGCCCAGGAGCGTCGTCAACGTCTTGAAGCAGAACTCGAGCATTCGGTTGAGTTCAGCCCTCTGGCGGATCTCATCCGGGCCTGGCAATGCCTGCGTGGCATCAAGGTAATCTCAGCAACGAGGCTGGCAGCTGAACTGGGTGACATACGCCGTTTCACAAACCCGAGTCAACTAATGGGCTATGTTGGGTTGGTTCCGAGCGAAAGATCGAGTGGATCCCGGGAAAGACGAGGTTCGGTTACCAAAACAGGCAATGCGCATGTGCGGCATGTTATGGTTCAGGCTGCGTGGCATAGTCGCCATCCGCCGAGCCTTTCGGGAGAACTACGCAGGCGCCAGCGTGGTCAACCTGAGCGTGTGAAAGCAATTGCCTGGAAAGCGCAGGATCGGCTTCATCGTCGTTTCCGCCGATTGGTCGGCAGAGGAAAGCCAAGGCAAAAGGCTGTGGTCGCTGTGGCGCGAGAAATGCTGGGGTTCGTCTGGGCTATTGCCCAGGAGATCCCGATTCAAGAGTATGAACAGCAGCCTGATAGCTTTTCACAGGCCGCTTAAGGTGTGATCATAATTCGAGACAGGAAGGGTGACTAGAAAGATGGGCGGACACGGCCGCGGAACGGAGAACCCTCGAGCGCCCCTAGGCGTTAG
>JAUWFP010000139.1 GCA_030606845.1 Anaerolineales bacterium
GCTGTTGCCGGGTCTACCGGAATGAGAAATCACCCAATGCGAAGTTCTGCTTTGCTAACTTGGCCGAACCGCCGGATGCGGACCCGCATGTCCGGTGGTGTGGGAGGGGAGGAGTCGCGAGGCTCCCCCCTATCCCAATTGAATATTGAAAGTGGGGACCACTGCGTTTGCTTATGACCAAGTCAGGGGCGAGATTCTTCGGCACTTCGTGCATCAGAATGACATTGGCCGGGAACCTGTCATTTCGAGTGAGCCGTGGAACGGCGACCGAGAAATCCCTATGGTGTTGCTCTAGAGGACTTCTTCTAATGGGTCGGAACAATCCCTAGGAGATGAAGTCCACCCCTTAATATCATTGCGAGCGAAGCGAAGCAATCTCGCTCTTTCGTCCGCTGAGATTGAGATCCTTCGACTTCGCTCAGGACAGGCGTCGCCCTGACGGGCCCCTCGCAATGACAAGCAGGGAATGAGTTCTGGTCTTGCAGATGCCATTTCGAGAGAAGCGAGAAATCCCTATGATGTTGTTAGTAAGAGCTCCTTCCATGGAAATGAAGGAGATCCTCTTCAGTACCGCAAATGGAAATTTCGAACCTGGCCTGGAACACAAGTACTTTCGTAGGATTACGCAGGTCAAAATGCGGAGGTACGCTAGAAAGTGTCTAAGGCCTACGTAATGGAGAGATCTCTCAACACATCCGCTCTCTTTTTTAATGTCGAACGTCCCATGCGGTGGGAAATTCAGGAAAGGGTCCGATATCTGTGTGTTATGTTTAATTCGTGCTGCTGCGGTGCTAGCGCTGCATCTTGGAATAAGGCGGCTTGCGTGGAATTAAATTCGCGCCAAGAATGGGGATCATGCGTCGCTGGTTGATTCTCCTCGCCCCCTTCGGGCTGCTCTTGTTGGCTATCGGTTTTAGCGGTGGTTTGGTTTGGGCGCACAGACCCACCCCCACACCGACGTCGACGATTGCACCAACATTCACGCCTTCACAAACACCCACGGCAACCCTTACACCGAGTACAACACCCACGGCGACATTTACCCCCACACCTGCTTTTACGTCTACAATCACACGTACACCCACAGTCACATATACGCCAAGTATTACGCCTACACCCACCGTCACACCGGAGCTCCGTGGTAGGGTCAGCGTCCAGGCAAACTGCCGCTATGGCCCCGGCTCTGCCTATCTCTATGAATGGGGTCTATTCCCGGGCAACCGCGTCACGGTTCTGGGCCGCAACCAGGAAAGCACCTGGGTCTACGTGGATCCCTGGACCTATATGGACTACTGCTGGGTGAAGACCGAGTTCCTAGAGCTCGCTTACGACGTATCCAGTGTGGCTCAGATACGCACGCTGCTTCCTTATACGGAGTTCTACTGGGCACCTCGCAACGTGAGCGCCAGCCGCCTCGGCAATGAGGTCATGGTCACTTGGGATCTGATCTCCATGAGTTTAGATGATGACCGTGGTTATCTGATTGAGGGCTGGTTATGCGTGGATGGTCAATTACGCTTCACGCCGCTTCAGTTCTGGGCTCCCCCTGCCATCCTTATAGACGAGCCGGGGTGTATAGAACCATCCAGCGCGAGGATCTATACTGCAGAGAAACACGGGTACTCAGAGTGGGTGGCAATCGACTGGCCTTCTCACCGAATACTCACACCGTAATACGACAGATTCCTTCCGATTACACCCTGCAGAAACGCTAATGTTCCCTTTCTCGTCTCGGATAGTCCTTATGACCCGAGACTCACGATCTTCTTATATCTAGCCGGGGACGATGGTAAAATCCCCTTTCGTGCTAGGGAGACTCCGTGACTGGAACAAATCCAAAAGTGGAAAGGGCAGATGATGCCAAACTTACTAATGATGAATTAGCGTTAGGGCCCTTCCAGGCCGACCAGGTTGTCACACTTTCAGCAGGTCACGCCGTCCACGACACTTACACCGCGTTTTTGGCTCCCCTTCTGCCTGTCTTAATAGAAAAATTCTCCTTATTAAAAACCGAAGCGGGTTTGCTCTCGCTTTTCATGCAGGGCCCTTCCATCCTCCAACCTTTTATCGGCCATCTGGCGGATAGCATCAGCATGCGCTATGCGGTGATCCTGGCACCAGCAATAACAGGCACCATGATGAGCCTGCTGGGAATCGCGCCGAGTTATTCAGTTCTGGCAATTTTCCTACTCATCGCTGGGCTCAGCTCGGCAGGATTACACGCTGTCGGTCCGGTTATGGCGGGCCGGGTCTCTGGATCGAGTTTGGGCCGGGCGATGGGTTTCTGGATGGTGGGCGGTGAATTGGGACGGACCGTAGGCCCCATACTATTGGTCACCGCCATCGGTTTTTTGACTCTGGGGGGATTGCCCTGGTTGATGCTCGGTGGATGGGTCGTCTCTGTAGTTCTTTATCTTCGACTGAGGTCGATCCCTGGACGAGATCCAGGCGCAGCAGATGCTCTCCCTTGGCGAGCTGCACTGCGAGCCATGCGACCCATGATGTTGCCTCTTTCGGGAGTTCTTGTCGCCCGTTCTTTCATGAGCGCCTCACTCACTACATACCTGCCCATCTTTCTCATTGATGAAGGTGTGGGATTCTGGCTCGCGGGAGCGGCTCTGACGGTGTTGGAGGCGGCCGGCGTTGTGGGTGCGATTGTTGGCGGGTCTATCAGCGATAAGGTGGGGCGCAAGGTGATTCTTCTAATATCGATGGTCTGTACACCCATTCTCGCCCTCGCTTTCCTGCGTACGAGTGGGTGGGTACAGGCGCTGCTGTTACCTGCACTAGGCTTTTTTGCACTGTCCCCAACGCCGGTAATCATGGCGTGGGTGCAGGAGAGCTATTTGGAGAATCGCGCCCTGGCGAACGGGGTTTACATGGCCATGGGGTTTCTCATCCGCGCGGTTGTCATTGTCATTTTGGGCAGGGTGGGAGATTTGGTCGGCCTACGGCAGGGTTTTTATTACAGCGCGATCATCATGATGCTCGGGGTTCCTCTGGTTTTCTTGCTGCCGGGTAAAATTAAGCTTAATAATTCCTGATGGGAATATCGGATGCTCAGGTAGAACGATGACGCAGAATCTTAATTGTGAAGAAATGGTATGACGGTGAGTGAACCTAGAATAAAACGACGCCTTGGTCAAACCGACATCGAAATCACACCCATTGGATTGGGCGTGATGCAATTCGCCGGCGGCGCAGGTGTATTCGGCATGATGTTCCCCGAGATCTCCCAGGAGACCATGAATGGGATTGTTGGAACTGCTTTAGATGGCGGCATCAACTGGTTTGATACCGCGGAGATTTACGGTCGCGGTCGCTCAGAGCAGGGACTGGCTAACGCTTTGCGAACTGCTGAGAAACAAGATGATGAAGTCATCGTTGCGACCAAGGAGTTCCCGATGTTCAGGGCAGCGCGTAATATCCCCCGCACTATTCATGACCGCATCCGCTTCCTGGATGGATACTCCATCGATCTCTATATGGTCCATCAGCCCTGGGGGGTTTCCCCTCCAGAGGCCGAGATGGATACCATGGCTGATTTGGTAGAAGAGGGAAAGATCCGGTCGGTTGGCGTGAGCAACTTCAACGCTGAGCAAATGCGGCGCGCCTATGCGGCACTGCAAAAGCGCGGACTGCCATTGGCGGCAAACCAGATGCAGTACAGCTTGCTCCATCGGAAGATCGAAACCAATGGCGTGTTGGCTGCTGCAAAGGAATTGGGGATTACCATCACCGCCTGGTCGCCGCTTGCATCGGGCTTGTTAACGGGCAAGTTCCATAAGGACCCAGAAATCCTCAGCAAGACACCTTTTGGTCGGAGGATGCGGTTGCGACGCGAAATCGAGCGAAGTCGTCCATTGGTCCGGGCTTTAGAAGAAGTTGCCATCAATCACGGGGCCACCCCGGCTCAGATCGCGTTAAACTGGCTGATCCATTTCCAGGGGGAGGCAGTCGTCGCCATTCCTGGAGCTTCGAAAGTGAAGCAGGCAGAGGAAAACGCGGGGGTGATGAATTTTAAACTTACAAATGAGGAGATGACCCGGCTCGATGAGCTTTCGCGAGTGTTCCGGTGAACAACCATCGTGAGGTGAAGTAGAGCATACCTGACATTCGAGTGAGCCGTTTCGCAGATCATTTGACGGGTCGTGGTATAAAGGGAAGCGTACCTTTTGCGCTTCCTTTGTGTTTTCAATAACAGGGCACGAAACTTGCATTATAGGTTTGGAGGCCTGACGTACGCTGGGGTATTGAGCCGGAGATGATGACCTGTTGTGCCTCAGCAGACAGCGATGGATAAAAACAAAGGAGAATAGAGATGTCCGAGGAGAATACCAAGCTGCTTAACCTGATGCGTTTCTGGCTGTTCGGGACCTTTATCATTGTGTTCGCAGCGATCACGATATACATCGGTATGTTTACAAATCAGGATTGGCTTATGGCTTTACGTGCGGGACTGCCAATCTGGGGAATCGTAGCGGTGTTATGCATCGTGTGTTACTACGGATATAAAATGTATCTGGGGCGAAAGACGGAAGATCCTCCAACTCTAGAGTAGTCACATATCCCAATACCGCTAGGTTTCATGCAAGATTGTTAAATATCCATCAAGCGTATACTGCCGGCCTGAAGATCTTCCAAATCAGGCCGGCATTTGTTAAGCTGCGCGAGAGTTCTCGTTGAACCTCCTGGGCACCCTGGAGAGTAGTGGCAGTAGAGGGGTGGGTGGTGTAGGATGACCTACAACCACTCCGCATGGAATTTCTCCAAGCCCGCTCACTTAGAAGGGATGTTAACAAAATGAAGTCTCTAAGCCCCATTACGGTCAGCTTGACTTTTGTCCTGCTGCTATCCAGCGCGTGTTCTGTCTCTGAGCCATCACCGACTGCATCGCCGCCACCCACGAAAGCTGAACCCACACGAACTCCCCAACCGACGGATGTCCCCGGCGCCAGCGTGCGCCTGACGATACTGTACGATAACACGACAGAAGATCCCCGCCTGACGGTCGAGTGGGGGTTCGCAGCGCTGGTCGAATACAAGGGCCATACTGTGCTCTTCGATACGGGGTTGGATGGACCGTCCTTGTTGGGCAATATGGAAGTCTTGGGCGTCGCCCCGGAATCGATTGAAGCCATTGTGCTCTCCCATGAGCATGGGGATCATACAGGCGGATTGCAGGATCTGCTCGCGACCGGAATTCACCCTCAGATTTACATCCCCGCCGCAATGGCTGGCAAGGTCACCCAGGCGCAGCGGGAACAGTACACCGTTATCGAGGTCTCGGATCCTGTGGAAATCGTCCCGGGGATGTTTTCCACGGGCGAGATCAGCGGGTCAGTACCTGAGCAAGGGCTGGTGGTGAAGACCACTGAAGGCATTGTCGTCATTACGGGCTGTGCGCATCCGGGAATCGTGAAGATGGTGCAGCATGCGAGCGAGATCATGGATGGCGAGATTGTCCTCGTTATCGGTGGTTTCCATCTCGGTAATTACAACGCAGGTCAAATCGATACAATCATCGCCGATTTTCGCAGCATGGGCGTTAAGCAGGTTACGCCGACTCACTGCACCGGAGAAGAGCAGATTGCTCAAATTGCCGAAGCCTACGGCGAGGATTACATCCCCGGTGGTGCGGGCCAGGTGATTGTCATTGGGGATTTTGCTCCCTAAAAGGGAAGACGTCGCTTCGGCATTCGCATCTCCAATCTACTATAGATCGAGAGTAGAAAAGTAAAGGGGCTGGCTAAAAGGTCAGCCCCTTATGGATTTTAGCGGGCACCCGAAATTATCTATTCACCTTTATGATTTATGTGTAGGGGCACGGCATGCCGTGCCCCTACAGGTCTTGAAAACCGACAGAGAACGGGCCGACACATAGGTCGGCCCCTAGTGCGCCTGCGAGCGTGCATGGACAGAGAGGTGAAAGTCCTCTTCAGGCATGCGCTCTCCGGCTTGTAACCGACTGTAACTGCGTCGCCGCGAGGCGGGGTGGAGAGCAACAGGAGGTGAACGACCAGTCCGTAGGATGACGAACTCGAAAC
>JAUWFP010000182.1 GCA_030606845.1 Anaerolineales bacterium
AGGATAGATAAGCCATGGCCCAGCGCGTCTTAAAGACCTGCTGCCCCCGTTCGTGGACATTATGGAGCAAGAATACGCGCTTATCGAGGGCCGAGATCAACTTATCCACATCGGCGCGCTTAAATCCACTCTTTCCCGCATCAACAGATTCCAAGCCATCCAGAAGCCGAGATTTATCCTGCTCTGTCTGCAGCTTCCCGACGAACCACGTGCCCGCATTGCTTAAGGCTTTGTAATCGAGATCGACGGGGTTCTGTGTTGTCAGTAAAACCCCCAACCCGAAGGCGCGTGCCGTTTTCAACAACCGCAACAGCGGCTGTTTTGAAGGTGGGTTGGCAACAGGCGGCATGTAGCCGAAGACTTCATCAAAGTACAGGATCGCCCGCAAAGACGATGATCCCGGCTGCGCTCGCATCCAGGATTCCACCTCGGTGAGCAGCAATGTGGTAAAGAACATGCGCTCGCTCTCTGGTAGATGGGCGAGGTAGAACACGCTATGACGAGGCTTGCCGTCCGCTGACCAAAGTAATTGGCCAACATCCAGGTGAACCCCATGGGTCCAGACCTCGAAGGAAGGGGAAGCCAAGAGATTGTTTAGCGTCATCGCCAGCTCAAAACGATCGTTCTCGGGGAAGAATTTATCGATCTCGAAAGCCCCCAGCTTATCAAAGGGTGGGGACTGAATCTGATGGATCAGCTCTATGAGATCCATATCCTGACCAGCTTTCCAGGCGGTCTCAAATAGGTTGGAAAGCAGGATGTGCTCGCGTGAACGAACAGGATCCGACTCGATACCTACAAGCCCGAGGAGCGCAGTGACCGTGCTTGAAATCCGCTCGCGAGAAGCTTCCTTGTTTTCCTCCCATGAGGTCTGCGGCGCTTTTAGTGAAGCCAGGATGCTTACGGGAATCCCGGCATCTGACCCAGGCGTGTAAACTGCGTATTCAACCGCATTCTTGACGGCTTCAATTCGTTCCTGTCCTATCCCCCATTCCTTTAAGCCCCCTTCCCAGATCTTTGCGATTTTCTCAGACTTCTCTTCTACGGTTTGTTCTTCCCGTCGGGCCTCATCTGGATCGATCCAGGGCTGAAAATCTTCGGGAGCCAGGTCCGGAAAATGAAGCAGCAGGTTGGCCATATCCCCTTTTGGGTCGATCAAAATCGCGGGGATGCCATTCAGTGCCGCTTCCTCCAGGAAGTCGATACATAATCCCGTCTTTCCAGAACCCGTCATACCTACTACCACACCGTGGGTCGTCAAATCATCTGGGTCGTAGAGCAATGGCTTTGTCCCGGTCTTTCCCTTCTTCAAATCGTAGGGGCGACCCAGGTAGAACTTTCCGTCATAATCCACAAAAATACTCCTTCGCGGTCTGTCGCTGACTCACTTGCTCGCAGCTCGATAAATACGCTCGAATTCTAACAGGTACTGCTGTGCAATTTCAACGCTATGAATTATTAATACATTCTCGTCGTTCTTTTCCTCTGCATTTCGCGAGAAATTATACGACCCTGTGATAACGATTTCACCATCGATCAAAATAACCTTGTGATGCATTTTGTTTTGATTGGCATCGAGCCGGAGATCCAATCCAGCCAGAACCATATTCCCGAACTCACCTCCCGAGTTATTGACTTGATCGCGCTCCATCACTCCCCGCACGCGCACTCCATCGGCACCCCGCGCGATCAAAGCTTCGGCTAGTGGGTCCGATGTGAAAGTGAAAGCGAGAAACTCGATGCTCTCCTCCGCCGCGGCGACGAGTGACAAGAGCCTCTGTAAAACATGATCGTCCGGGGAGAAGTACACCTCCACCTCCGTCCCGTTTATATTCACACGCGTGGTTGGCGTATCTGCTTCTGATAGCGCGCCGAAGAGATCATCTATAAACATCTCTTCAAACTCGCGAGTGTAACTCTGTGCGAGTTTGCTGGAACGGATGTGGTTCAAGTTATTGTCGTTACGGTATGCCCCGTTGATGGTGTAATTCATCGAGCCCGACCACACATCCAACTGGTCGATAACCGTGAACTTATGGTGCATCAAGGACTCCCGACGATCGGCGATGACGGGAATCCCGGCGTTAATCAAATCTTGAATTTCATTATCGAGGATGTTATCGCTGTCAACAACAACCCGAACGTTGACGCCGCGGTGATCGGCGTCCAGGAGCGCGTCGCGCAGACTCCATAGGTCCAACCGCATTACGGCGACATCGACAGAATAGCGTGCATCATCGATCGCCTGTGCTAGAGCCGAATCGGGACCGCCATGCAGGCTGGACGATCCTGGGGCATCCGGCTGACTGAAGTAAACCTCGTACCAACCCCCTTCGGTTATCTCTTCACTTACTTGTGTCGGGCGCGCCTCCCTTCCAAGTAGTAAGTAAGCGGCGAACAACGCAACGAGAATAAACAACCCCGCGAGAGGTTTAGACCAGTTACTGATTATTCTCAGGTTATCCGCAATGACTCTTTCTTTAGGCAACTTCATTCTGATATTGTCCCCCAAATGTTGTTCTATTGGTACTGCTCAGGCGCATCTCGCCGCTGTCATTCCGAGGGACCTTTGGACAGAGTCTATCCCGAGCAGATCGAGGGGCTCAGGCTAAACCCCACGACGAAATTACTTGCCCGACATCCGTAATCTTTAAAGCATCGACGTGATTCATCGCCCTATTCGTGTCGCGAACAAGGGTAAGAATCCGCGCTCGTGCAGTTTTAGTATCAGATCTCTCGTTCCAGGAAATTTCTCAACGCTGGCGGTCTCGATAAATCTTCACCACCGTTTCACCGCGTTGCGCCAACTCGCGGGCATTGACTCTACCAATGCCTCAATGTGCGCCCGTACCTATTCACACTTTTTTGATTCAATTCTCGTTCACCATCAACACGATTCGACCTTTAACCGCAGCCCGCTCGATTAGCTCATGCGCCTGTGCAGCGTCTTCCAGCTTCATGCGCCGCTCGATGGATGGTTTGATCTTGCCTTCTTTCAACAAATCGAAGAGCGCGCCCAAGTCTTCTTTAAACCATTCAGGGTTCTTTTTGCGCAGATCACCGATGGAATAGAAAGATGTCTTACGGCCATTGGGCAGGATGTTCCACAACGCGACTTTCGTATACGCCATTGGAACGCTGCCGCCTCCGCCCATAGCCTGATTGTAGAAACCATAATCGACCAGCGTTCCATCCTATTTCAAGGACTCGAACGAACGCTTGAAATTATCACCGCCAATTGCGTCGAAAGCCGCGTCCACACCGCCGATGGCTTCCATTTTGACGAGAAAATCTTCGCTTTTGTAGTCGATCGGAGTCCCGCCCAGGCTTTTGACCAACTCATGCTTAGTTTTAGAAGCAGTGCCGTACATCTCCAAATCGAGCAATGCCCCCAGTTCGAGGAGTGCCGTCCCGACCGCGCCGCCCGCGCCGTGGACAAGGATCTTCTGGCCGCGCTGCACCTTGGCGATGCGGTGCAGCATCTGATAGGCGGTGACGTAGGATAAGACCATGCTGACCGCTTCGGCAGGGTCCAATCCTGCCGGGACAGGAACGGGGGAATCCGCCAAGCGGAGCATGTACTCAGTGTAGGCGCCGAAAACGGTCAGGTCGGCGACCATCTGACCGATTTCGATGCCGGTCACGCCCGCGCCCAGCTTGTCCACCGCACCAACCATGTCGTAGCCTGGCGAGAGCGGCGGCGTTTCCTTAAAGCCGTAGTAAATGCCTTTGCGCACCATCGTGTCGGTGAAAGTCGCGCTGGCAACCAGGACCTTGATGCGTACATCGCCCGCCTCCGGTTCGGGCAGGGCAGCTTCTTCGACGACCTGTAAAACTTGCGGACCGCCGAATTCGTTCAGTATTACTTTTTTATAGCTCATTTTATTTCTCCACTATTGCATTATTTTTTACATTCGATATGCCGCTGGTGTTGCCATCTCGCCCCTGATAGCTCGTCACCCTATCCCCATCCGTTTCACCGAGGCCTGTATCTCGGCTTCAAAGAGCGCAGCGACATCACCGTATTCTGGAGCAGGGGCCAAGTGTCCAAACAATTCCAGCGAATGGTTAGATTGCCCCAATTTAATATTGCTATTGACAATATGTCAGTTCTGACATATCCTTAACGTACAAGATAATGGCAGACAAACCGCTTGCGTGGCTCCATGGGGGATTAAGACACCGCCGTTCTCTACTGAGGCAAGGATTGAAGCTGGAATACTCTTAAGAAAGATACAAACAGGAGCGTCGATCTCTCCCCCTCACTCAAGACCTATGCCAAGTATTGGCAAGAATTGCCACGAACTGAGAATAGTGGACAAGGATGTTGCCTGGAGGATTATTTATCACATAGCAAATGATGCAATCGTTATACTTGAAGTATTTCCAAAGAAAACAAATCAAACACCTAAAAAGGTCATTGAAACCTGTAAAAAGCGAACTAAGAGTTATTACTCATAATAGGAATAGATCATGGATAAGAAAAGAATCAGAGTATTAGAAGAAAAGGGCTGGAAGATAGGGGGAATTGAGGACTTTCTTGAACTCTCTAAAGAAGAACTTGCATACATCGAGCTCAAAGTTGAATTGAGCGAAATGGTGAAAGACATGCGTGAGAGGAAAGGCTTGACCCAAATAAAAGCAGCAAAGCTCATCAAGTCAAGCCAATCGAGGCTTTCCAAAATTGAGTCAGCTGATACCTCAGTCTCAATTGATTTACAAATCAGGTCCTTACTAGCACTCGGTGCAAGCAAGGAAGAAATCGGTCAAAGGATTGGGTGCTAAAGAGGCAATCTAACGGCTTTGAGCTGAGCGGCCGGGGCATTCCCGACCGCAACCATTTCTACCCACTCACATCATACAACTTTGTTTCCAAATCGCGCAGCATCCCCGGTCGCCTCCAGCGAGATTGGAATGAGAAGGCCGGTACCTCCACATCACGTGATGCCTTATTATGGGCTCACCAAATCGACGCAGTCTACTTTCGTAGCTGCCAGAAAAGG
>JAUWFP010000079.1 GCA_030606845.1 Anaerolineales bacterium
GGGTTGGTTTTGTGTTTGCCCTGCTGTTGGTAGTTGGAATTGGAACAGCGGCTTTCCTGATGGCCTTATCTTATGCCGATCTAACCTCGAATCTTCCCCCTTCGGAAGATTTAGAACAGATCTTCGGTTCCGCAGGGCGAGAGTCTTTCCGACCAGTCAAGTTCTATGACCGAACCGGTGACAAACTCCTTTTGGATGTGCTTCACCCTCAGGCACAGAGCCGGCGCTGGTTGTACCTGGACCCGGACGGACCGATCGATCTGCCCGAGCATGTGCTTGAGGCTACGATAGCGATCCAAGACGAAACCTTCTGGTCAAACCCTGGATATAACCCGAAAGAGGTGGTTCAAGCGCTGCTGAGCTATCTCGAGCCCCAGGGGGCTCAAGAGATTGGCCCCTCGATAAGTCAACAGCTGGTACAGGCGCAATTGCTGCCGCTTGCAGGCGCAGCGCGTTCTCCCGAGAAACAATCCTTACAAAGAATGATCCTGGCGGCCGAGGTAACTCAAGAATACCCCAAGGAAAAAATCCTCGAGTGGTATATCAACAGCGCCGACTATGGGAACCATGCCTATGGGATTGACGCTGCGGCGCTGGTGTATTTCGCCAAGCATGCCTCAGATCTCACCCTCCCCGAAAGTGCGATGTTGGCGTCCATCCCTCTTAATCCATCCCTGAACCCGGTTGAAGCTCCAAAAGAGGCGAAGGAACGGCAGGCGGAGACCTTGAGGGCGATGGTGCGAATGGGAGCGATCACTAACCACGAAGCCCAATTGGCTCTTGCACAGACATTGGAGATCAAGCATGAGGCCGTTGAGCGTCCAGACCACCTCCAGGCGCTGATTGAGTACCTCCAGATAGAAGTGCTTGAGATGTTTGGAGAGGATGCTCTGGGGCGAAGCGGATTACGGATTCAAACCACGGTAGACTACGACCTGCAATTACAAGCTCATTGCACACTACAAACTCATACCGCCCGACTATCAGGGCTTGAGCCAAGCGTCATTCTCCCTGCAGCAGACGGAACGGGATGCCTCGCTGCGGGGTTTCTCCCCCCGGTTCGCCCAAGCGACGCAAATCTCGATCACAATATCGAATCGGGAGGCTTCGTTGTTCTCGATGCGGCCAATGGTGAGATTCTTGCTCTGGCGGGACCTGTTTCTGTTATTAGACCTACCGGAATGACCTTCTCCCCATTTGTGTATCTGACGGCTTTCGCACAAGGCTATTCGCCGGGAAGTATGGTCTTGGATATTCCTGCCGATGGTGAATTCACAAATGGGACTTCTGAAGAGCAGGCGGCACAATATAACGGACCCGTGAGCATCCGCACAGCGCTGGCGAACGGGTACAAATCAGCGAGCGATAGAATCCAATCTTTGATGGGTGTGGACAGCGTCGAGCGAACGGCTCGTTCAATGGGCGTTGCGTCAGCAACATACGATACGCAAGAGTATCGCCAATCCGGCAATCTGGATTGGGAAGCTTCCCTGATGAATCTAACCAGCGCCTATGCCGTCCTGGCGAATCAAGGAACGATGGTTGGCGAGTCATCTCCAGTGAATGGGACTGCGAGAAATCCTTTGCAGCCGTCGATCTTCTCAACGATTGAAGATGGCGCCAGGAGATCAGTATATAGCTTCGAGCCAGAACAGAAAGCAGTTCTTAGCGCTAAGTTAGCTTATTTGATGACAGATGTGCTGACGGATGAGACGGCACGCAGGTCAACCCTGGGGCAGTCAAATGCCTTGGAGATTGGTAGACCGGCGGGGGCCATTACCTCTGTTGCGGATGACCGTGATTTCTGGAGTCTGGGTTACACGCCAAGCCGGGTTGTAGGTGTTTGGCTTGGAAATCCAGACGACGCAGAGCCGGTTGGCTTACATGATATGAACAGTGCCGCGCCGGTGTGGCATGCTTTGATACGCTACGCAACAAAGGATTTACCGACTGCTGGATGGCAGATACCACCGGGTGTGAATCGCATAGATGTCTGTGACCCCTCAGGCCTGCTGCCCACGGTGTACTGCCCTTCGGTTGTGAGTGAAGTTTTCATAAACGGCACTGAGCCAATAACCTTCGATAATCTTTACCAGCCCTACCTGGTAAACAAGGAAACGGGCAAGCTTGCGACTCTGAGCACGCCGATCGATCTTGTTGAAGAACGAATATATCTCGTCCCGCCTCCAGAGGCGGCGGAGTGGGCACAGCTGGTTGGACTAGAAAGACCCCCTCAAGAATATGACACACTCACAGATCTGGATGGTCAGCAACCAGATGTTCGCATCACCACGCCTGCATCTTTCTCCTATCTTCGTGACGATATCGTTGTGCGAGGGTATGCGAACCCGGAGAATTTTGATTACTATCGCCTTCAATATGGCAGCGGGTTAAACCCTACTCGCTGGGTGTAAATTGGGGATGACAATAACAAGCAAGCGCGTGGGGGGACGCTGGTGCGCTGGAAGACCGACGGACTCAATGGGTTGTATACGCTTCAACTTGTTGTCGTCGATGATGATGGACATATCTCAACCCATGCCATCCATGTTACGGTGGACAACCAACCACCGCACGTCGAGATACTGCTGCCCGAACCCGACCAGGTCCTGCGTGGGAACAGCCGGCAGGAGATGGTGATAGAGGTTGAGGTGACCGACAATTTCGGCGTTGAACGGGTCGAGTCATATGTCGATGACATTAAAGTTGAAACGGTGACTACACCGCCGTACTCGATCCGTTGGCGGATGCGGACAATTGGTGAACACGAGGTCTATGTTCGGGCGATCGACCTCGCTGGGAATGTGGCGGAAAGCGATCGGATCCTGTTCACAATAGAGCGGCCATAGTTGAGGCGCGTTTAAGTGAGAATCACACAGCTCCCCATGAGTGATACCCACGGGGAGCTGTTGAGTTGAGGTTTGCAGGGCTAGCAGGGCCCCTCTAGGTAGAAACCAACATTGACGCCGCCCACATGTTCACCCGATCCGACTGTAACCGACATCGGGTGGGGGGTGCTGTTACATTCTCCTCCGCATCCACAGCCAGCGTACTCCACGGATACGCAGTAATTCCCTGCTGGAATATCGGCGAAAGAGTATGCACCGTCGCCGTCTGTTGTCCTCGTGCCGACCACGGAGCCGCTGCACCCGCCGGACCTGAGCGTCACCGTCCTTCCGCTAATACCGCCATCACCGATATCGCGGTTGCCGTCGTAATCGAAATCCCGCCAGACTATCCCGGATATCGAACCGGGCAGAACTGGCGTCGGGGTCGGCGGGATGTAGCACACGCCGGGTTCGGAGCCGGTGGGGATGAAGCCGTATGCCCAACGGCAGGTGTTATCCAGCGAGGCCATCGCCTTCAAGGGGTATTGGCTGCTTTCAGAAGCGGGTGAACCGGCTTCAACCAGGGTGAAGTGGTCGTGGTAGTCGTACCAGGCAGGATCCTTGATGTTTTCATCGCTCCACGCACCCCACATGAATTCGCCGTCATTGCCGATGAGCGAATAGAGAAAGGCGATCTGGATGCGATCGGTATGCCCGGGGTCGCGGCGGATCCATGCTTCGTCGGGTCCGATCCCGTACCCGCTATCGAACACGCAATCCTTATAGCCATCTCGAGCAGCGTGTGGGTTGTCCGAAATCATCGCTGTAGGGCCGCCAACATCGCTGTTGGCATCGCGGCACGCACGCACGCTGTCCGTGGTCCACGCGCTGTCGGGCGGGGCGTTGGCGAGGATCAACCAATCGCCATGGCCGTCGATATCCAGGTCGACCTCCACACCGTAGGCAGCTTCTGACCCGGCTGGAGGCGGGCCTTCAAGGAAGATTGTGACGTACACCCAGGGTGGTCCCATGCTGAGTTCCGCACGGGTGATATCCAGATACTCCTGGTAATCCATAACCTGGGTAGTGAAGGGCCGCTCGAGAAGGTTGATATCAAAATTATCAGCATTGGCTCTTCGCTCTGAGGCGAGAGATGCGCTCGAACGATCGGTCATAAAGCTTTTCACTGAGCCAGGGTTCGATGGCTGGATCTGATGGGCAACGGTAGGTGTGGGCAGTGCCTCTTCGGTCGCCTCCGCGGGGGGTTGCGTCGCCCCTGCCGGACTCGTCGCATCAGGTACTATCGTCGCCGCGCCTGATGGCAGATTGGCCTCGACGATTGTTGCCAGCGCTTCCATCGTCTGTGTGGCTGCGGGGCCGGCGCCGCCAGGCAGGCTGCAGGCTAAGGCCGATATCAACAACACGACGATTGGAAGGAGCATGCGTATCGAGCGTTTTGTATTCATAGTTTCCATCTCCTTAAGAATGAAGTCGTTTTGCACTCTCTATATCCATAACGCAGAAATCAAGCTTATGTGACACCAAATTTAAAAGTCCGCTGTATCGCTGCGATGCTTCTTTCGTATGTGCGTTGGCAAAATATATATTAAACGGACCTATTCAGCCACCTCTCAGCTTAGTAGATGTAAGGAGCGGCGCGTAAAGAATTTCGCTCACCACACTGATCTTATAGACATAATCGAATTTCTTCGCCCCCGGAACCTGTCCTGAACAGTTCCCATTAGACGAGGTTCCTATGTCTAATTATCGACATCCCAGGGTGTAATCTCAGAGCCAGTGCCGTGCAGACCAGCGTGGATTGCACCCTGCAGCGTGGGGATTGTGTCCGCCATTGCGGCCAATACGCCAAAGCAGCCGGTGAGCATCATGTCGCCATAAGGAGCTGCGAGGTAATGTTTCAGGCGAGATTTCAACATCATTGATCGCCGTGGCCCGGTGACGATCACATCGAAATCCTCACCCTCGAGAGGGAGCGATTCGGGGATGATCGTAAGTGCTCCGTGACCATGGTCGTTAAACACATCCTCGCTTTTTAATGTCCCGGCGGCGAATGACTCCAGCAGAGTGTCCAAACGGGCATGGTCGAGCAAACCGGTGTGATGCTCGAAGACGCCTTCAATACCGCTGGGGCCGAGGCGGAAAGCCAATGTGTGTGCGTTGCCGATGTTTACGATTAGAGAGCGGGCTTGCTGCGCAGCAATAGGGTCGAGTGAGGCGCCGAGCACGGCCGCGGGGGCAGTGTCCATAAGAACCAACGGGCAGTCGAGGCCCGCCGCAGATGTCGATACGGCACGCATACGAGAAAGCATTTCCGGCAATTGTTCTGCAGGATAAGCGAAGGCGCTTAAGCGGTTCTCTTCTAAAATGCGCCGCTTAAGATAGTCGAAACGGAATTTGCGGTCCGAGATATTGGGGGGAGCAGCGCCGTGATCGAAGACCGCCACACCTACCCCAGCCAGATTGAGTTTGACGCCGAAGGCGTTGAAAGCCTGCCGTATAGCCTCGAGATCGAAGTCCTGGAGTGTGATGCGGCGAACGTTCTCCTTCGATAGCGCCTCGTCCTCGCTGATGAGCTTCACGCCCATCTCATGTTCAACCCATTCAAGGTCGTCGTTGAATGTTTGCGCCGCCTCAGGTGTGGCGAATACTCGGTGACCTTGCTCTAGATGGGTCGCTGCTGCCCAATGTGAGGGGCCTCCTCCCATCGTCACGCCGGTGAGAAGGATGTCTTCTCTAAGGAGCGTCGCCTCTTGTATCTTCTCTCTCACCATCATCGTCGGCGAGGGCATGACCAGCTTGAAACCGTTCTCAAGGGCTAACCCTTCCCGGAAAAGGAAGATATCCTGCGTGCCCGTGCCAATATCAACAGTTAAAATATGCTTCATCGCCATTCTGTAGATTTCAATCGGTATGAATATCTGATGTGAAAATCGCCAGGTTGAAGTTATTCACCCGGAAGTGGCTGCCAATCCGGCTGCAGATCGCGCCCGGGGTTCTGGGTCAGGTTTGTCTGACCTGAGCCGGAGTTCGTCATGATGTAGATTTCAGGATTCTGGTCACGGGTGGACGTGAAAACGATCCACTGATCGTTGGGTGAGAATGACGGTTCCTTGTTTCCCAGCGAGCTCGTGAGAGAGATGGGGTCAAGGCCGGGGTTCTGCGCATAAGCGATATAGATCTCCTGCTTGCCGTATTTCACGAGCCAGGTGAAGGCGATGAATTGACCATTTGATGACCAGGATAAATGATCGGCGCCGATTATTTTGTCTTGGAGATCAAACCATGAGGGTTCGCCGCCCTCTGCCGATCTCAAAATGATGCGACCAGGGGCTTGGTTTATTGACGCGATGACGGCAAGTGTCTGCCCGTTGGGGGACCACGCGGGGGCGTATTCGACAGCATATCCCGCGGTGACATTCCGCGGCGCTTCAGTGATTGAGCAGTTCTCAGGCGCCGGGTTGCACTCAACGCTCGTGACGAACACCTGCTTCAATGAATTAACGCGCGTGCTTGTAAAGGCGATTTGACTGCCGTCAGGGGACCAGGCGGGATCGAAATCATCGCCGATGTTCTCTGTAAGATTGGTCGGTTCCCCGGAACGATCGACGTTGATTACGAAGAGGTCGAGCCCAAGATCATTGCCATACGTATCACTACCGCCCGGCGCTGTATAGAGTATTTTCATTCCATCGTTTGACCATCTGGGTTGGCCCTTGTTGCCAGGACCGAAAGTTAACTGTCGCAGATCACTCCCGTCTGCATTCATCGTCCAGATTTGTAAAGTGCGTCCGTCCTCGCGGTCGCTAATAAAGGCGATTCTGCCGCCACCGCCAATGACGATGGTCGTAGCAGTCGGCGTAGGCGTTTGGGTTGGCGTGGACGAAGGTTCAGGGACAGGCGTTGCCGTGTTGGGAATTGGCGTCGGTGTAGTTGTGTTCTCTGGTTGAGCGACAACGGCCACGGTGGTCTCAGTTGGCTGCGCCCGACTTCCACCGACGGGCAGAACGCCGCTGAGAGCGAGCGCCGCTCCACTACCGAGCAAGATTAGAGCGAGAACTCCGAGACCGATCCAAAGGCCAACCTTTCGGGATTTAGGAGGAGCGGGATGTTTCAACGGGGCGCGAATCGTCTCCAGTTGCATGCGACCCGCCAACGCCATGCAGAAACTGGCCATATCCGGGAAGCGTTCCTCCTGCTTCAAAGCCATCGCTCTTTCTAGCGCGGCCTCCACATGTTCAGGCACGGCGGGATTAAGTTCGCGAACTGGTTTAAGGATTTCTTTGCCAAGCATGCGTTGGATGCTGTCTGCCGGACGTTGATTGGTTAAAAAGGAGTAAAGCGTTGCTGCCAGGGAGTACATATCGCTGCGCGCGTCGGTGCGTTGTCCGCCATATTGCTCAGGAGGTGAGAATCCGGGCGTTAGCCCTCGGGCCCCGGTTGTAGTCTGTGATTGGTCGAAGATCTTGGCGATACCGAAATCGACAAGGACGACGTTCCCGCCGGGCTGTAATTTGAGATTGGCCGGTTTTATATCGCGATGGATCACCGGCGGTTTGCGTGTGTGGAGGTAGCTCAGCGCTCCGCAGATGGATTCCGCCCAAGTCAACACCTCAGCGGGGGTTGGCGGTTGTTTCGCCACCTGCGTGTGTAGATCGACCCCCTTGACGAAGTCCATCACCAGGTATTGGCGTTCCTCAAGGATGAAGTGGTCTGTCACTCGAGGGAGATTAGGGTGGCGCAGCGTGGCCAGCAGGCGCGCCTCACGCCGGAACTGTCGCTCTGATTCCGGGCTTGGGTTGAGGTTTTCTTTGACGGCGACTTTGATATCTAGAGTCAGATCATGGGCAAGAAAAACAGCGCCCATACCACCTTTTCCGAGCTGTCCTTCGATGCGGTACCGGTCGCGAAGTATGTCACCAGGTTGGAGCGGCATGCTGTAAATTGTATGTCAGTGGGAGCGGCAGGGCAACAGCAAGGCTGTTTGCCACGATTCTCACAACGATACCTCTTGGCAACATCGCAGATGGGCTACAATTGCAGAAGTAGGTTGGATGTTCAATATTGACGGCTTCCATAATTGCAGGCGGTCACGTAAGGTTTCATGCAACCACGCCGTTCCCGTTGAGGAGGATTGGATGAGTGCAGGTACGGTCTCAGCACAATGGAATGTCTACAGCGATGGTTGGTCGCGAGCCGAGGGCGAGGCCATCGGTGAGGCGTTAGTAACAATCAGCGTAAACGCGGAGGAATGGGTAACCCTCATGTGCACGCCGTGTCAGCAAGATCTCCTGGCGTTAGGGTTCCTGGTCAGCGAAGGTTTGATCGACAGTATGAACGACGTCGATCATGTCCACGTAAGCGAGGATGGCTGCTGCGTGGACGTGTGGCTCCATGACCCTGTCGAATTGCCCAAGCGGGGCATCATCACCAGCGGGTGTGGCGGGGGCGTGACCTT
>JAUWFP010000002.1 GCA_030606845.1 Anaerolineales bacterium
CTCGGTGTCACAATCAGCACAGCGTCCGCACCGACAGCCACCATCGCCTGTGCGAGGTCCACTGTCTCCTGGGTCGAATGCATCCCCGCTCCGGCGATCAAAAGATGGCGAGAGGGCATCTCCTCGCGGACAGCCTTGACCACAGCCACGCGCTCTTCAATCGACTGGGACACGAATTCACCGTTCGACCCTCCCACGACATATCCGTCCAACGGCATTTCGTTCCAGCGCGATAGATTCGCGGACAGGTGATCGAAGGCGATCTCGCCTTGTTCTGTAAACGGCGTGGAGATCGGAGGGTAGATCCCGGCCAGGTTGATTTCGCTTCGCGCGTTCATCGTATACAGATCCCCAACCCACCTAGATGTTGAATGTCTCCACGGCTTCCGAAATTGCATCACGCACACGTGCATCGGGAATATCATCCACACTTGTATACCGCTTGTCGGCGATCCAGATCTCAAGCGATCCATCCGCCGCCGTGCCGAAGTCAATCACTTGTTCAGCTAGGTCAGGGTATTCAGCAAGCCGTATTTGAACCATACCTTCAATCTGTTCGCTGATTGGAGACGCCTGCTCCTCGCCATTTTCCAGAGCCGCGTCGGAAAGCAATGGATTTAATCGATCCAAAGGTGAAGGTTCCGAAGGTCGCGCCCGAAAACCAGAGGCTTTTCTTATTCCGAGCAAGAGTAGGATCAACACGCAAAAGATCCCAAGAATATAAATGAGCGTCGTTCCTGTAAACATATAACCCTCACTTTCCGCCGTCTAGCACTTCAACATCTTGAAGGAGCACTGCCCGCGCCGGGGCGCCGTCGCTGCCGACAAGTTTCAATGGCAGACAATAGAGACTGTACCATCCGGGGTCAACACCAGCCAGGTTCAAACCTTCGATGATCACCACCCCTGCTTGCAGAAGAATGGTATGTGTGGGGCGGCTATCTCCGAAGGGCGCGACCGACAAGTAATCCACGCCTACCGTTTGAACTCCGCGATCCGTAAGCCATTGTGCACCGCGGGCATCGATGGCGACGAAATCCTCGCGGAACGAACTCGGGCTTTCCGACCAGAAAGCTGAATTCTGCGTTTTGATGAGCAGCCGGCTCACCTCGGCAGGCAGATCAGCCGAATCGAGAGCTTTGTCGTTGATTACGTCAATTTCGCTAAACTCGGCGACATACGCCCGACCGATCAATCGATCAAGCGGCAGCGATTCAATACTCGCCGCTCCTTCGACGAAATGAACCGGGGCGTCAACATGCGTGCCTACATGAACTCCACAGGCAAGACGGGAGACGTTTGCGTTCGCTCCCTCCGCAATATTGGCGATGCGCACTAGTTCAACCGGCGGGTCACCCGGCCATACCGGTAGATCCGGACTAATGGGAACAGAGATATCAATCACTCGCATCATATCCTCCATGGGTAGGATTATAGATTCCTTTCTCGAATCAAGGAACAATCAATTGGCATATGAATGTGCATCACTATAATCCTAGAAACGATAAGGAGTAAGTCATTCAATGGTTGATTTCAAAGCGCTCGACGACACGATTCAACAAAATTTACAGGCAAGCTTGGGTGAGCTTAGTCGACTATGCGCCCAACCCAGCATCGCCGCGCAAAATATCGGCATGGTTGAGTGTGCCGAATTGACCGCAGAGCTGCTTCTTGCGCGAGGATTCGAAGTACAGATCATGCCGACAAAGGGCTTCCCGGTGGTCTACGCAGAGCGTAAAGGCCGGACGGATCGAACGCTTATCTTCTACAACCACTATGATGTCCAACCGCCAGAGCCGCTCGAACTCTGGGATTCGCCGCCCTTCGAGCCCGCCCTGCGCGATGGGAAGATGTTCGCTCGCGGCGTGAGCGACGATAAGGGGCATATCATCTGCCGTCTGGCGGCGATTGACGCTTTTTTACAGAGCGAGAGCGACCTTCCCTGCAATATCAAGTTTCTGATTGAAGGGGAGGAGGAAATCGGCAGCCTAAACCTCCCCGAATTCATCGGCGACAACCTCGACCTTCTGGCTGCAGACGCGTGCCTCTGGGAATTCGGAGGGGTTGATCACGAGGGCACGCCAGGGCAGGTCGCGGGGCTACGCGGTATCTGCTACGTGGAACTCACCGTGAGATCCGCCAGCCTCGATGCCCATTCCGGATTAGGGGGCTCGATTTTCCCAAACGCCGCCTGGAGGCTGATATGGGCGCTAAACTCACTCAAAGGACCCGATGAACATATCCGCCTGCCGGGTTTTTATGACCGCGTCCTACCACCGAGCAAGCGCGATCTCGAACTCATGGCTCAATTCCCGGATATGGCCGAGGAGTATCGCCGCACCTACGACCTGAGCGGTTTTCTGAAGGGCATCAAAGGCGGCGCCGAATTGCTGCGGGAGGAGATATTCAGTCCAACATGCACAGTCTGTGGACTCACATCCGGCTATCAGGGGCCTGGATCGAAGACGATCCTCCCCGCCCTGGCGAGCGCGAAGGTTGACTTCCGCCTTGTGCCCGACCAGGACCCCGAAGAGGTCGTTCTTCAACTGCAGAACCATCTCGATAACGAGGGTTTCCACGATGTGGAGGTCACATACCTGGCGGGTGAAAATCCAGCCCGGACCGACCTCGATGATCCTTTCCTTCACCTCGTCGTTGAGACGGCAGAAGACGTCTACGGAGTACCCCAGAGAATCCTGCCGATGTCGCCCGGCTCTGGACCCAACCACCCGTTCATACACGATCTAAAAGTTCCCGTGGCAACCGCGGGGATCAGTTACCCAAAGGCAAACATCCACGCGCCGAACGAGAACATCGTCATCGACAACTTCGTTTCTGGCGTCCGTCATACCGTGCGCATCATGGCTGAATTCAGCAAACCTTAAAAACCGCATCGGATCCTCATGCTGGTCTCCATCATGCCATGATCCGTTGGGGGAGCGCCACGAGCTTATTATTCGTACCTTGAAGGAACCCTCCCAGCGCGCTATAATCGGACATGTTCGGGGCGTAGCGCAGCCCGGTAGCGCACTTGCATGGGGTGCAAGGGGTCGGCGGTTCAAATCCGCCCGCCCCGACCAGAGACCGTCGACGAAGTTGGCGGTCTTTTTCATAATCGGACACGAACCTAAAGATCGAAGCTCTTGTGTAGTTCGGCTCGATCACCTGTTAATTTTTGTGGTCATCTGCAGAATAACCCGGGCTCCTATCACCAGCTATGTTGGGCCAAATGATAAAACGCATCCTCTATAACTATCTCAACCCCATCCAACCCCGCGGAAATCGCGATATGCAATTGATGGTTCGAGTTTGAGTTTCTTGAAAAGGAAGCGAAGGACTGATCTGGGCGGCTGGACGAAATGCCATAATGTGACCATTTGAAATGAGAAGTGAAATGACGACTTCTGAAGAAAATAAAAAACGTTTTTCTGGTATCCCCTCGGATTGTTATTCCTGTGTAATAAACCAGGCACGCTCGACGGCTCGATTTGGAGAACTTAATGAAGAGCAGACCAAGCGAGTTATCTCTGTAGCCAAGGCAGAGCTGGAGAAGTCTAAAACAGCTCCGATTTTGGCACATCACATTATTCGTCGTGTGGCAGACGCAGTCATTCAAGAACGAGGCGAATCTCAGGATTTCGACATATATGCAGATGTGAAGGAAAAATCTAACACTTTATCTCTTGCTTATGCAGAGAAATTTCAGAAGAAACTAGATACAAGTGAGTCGCCCTTCGAAACAGGTCTGCAGATTGCGGCAGCAGGAAATATTATAGATTTCGGAGCACTCAATCAGGGTCCTATCAATCTGAACAAGGAGCTTCAATCTCTAAATAAAGTTCCCTTTGCTCGATACGACATTGAGCCGTTTATGATAGCCCTGGATGATGCATCAATGCTCCTCTACATCTGTGATAATAGCGGGGAGATTGTTTTTGACATGCTCTTTATTAAGGAGCTGCAACGAGAGTACCCGAACCTGCAAATAGTTGCAGCACTCCGTGATAAACCTATCATCAATGATGCTACATTGGAGGATGCAAAAGCGGTAGGACTTGACCGACTTGTTAGAACCATCTCCAGCGGGAGTATCTATCCGGGCACAATTCTTCCCGAAACAACAGAAGAGTTCCAGAAATTGTTTGCATCTGCAGATGTTATCCTTTCCAAAGGTCAAGGAAATTTCGAGACATTGCTGCCGATAGCTGATAAGAGACTCTTCTTTTTATTACGCATTAAATGTGACTATATGGCAGCTTTATCTAAGGTACGAAAAGATAATTTAGTGCTCCTTCAAGGATGACTAGCACTCTCAAGGCAACGCAGCAAGCACCCCGCGAGCGAACCAAGGCAAGCCCGCATCGCCCCGCATGATCTCCGCATTCACAAATGTGTTTATCCAGGCCGATACAATATCCCGTATTCACATACGTGAATTTTTGCTGCATTTGTGAACTTTCGATGATACACTATTTCATAAGCTGCTGCTCTCTCGCGAAAACAAATTTGATATAAGCGCTATAAAAAGGCATTACCTTGCACAAAGATTTGGAGAATCGAGAATTCCTCGCCCGTATCGCCAGCCTCTATTATGAGGAGGGATTTACGCAGCAACGCATCTCGGAGGAGCTCGGTTATTCACGCTCCGCTATCTCGCGCTTCCTTACTGCCGCCCGCGAGGCTGGCGTCGTCGAGGTCAAGATTCACTACCCGATGCGCCGGAATGACACCCTCGAAGCCAAACTCCGAGAACGATTCCACTTAGAGATCGCACGCGTGCTTGTTCGAAACTCTATGGAGTACAACCGCATGCTCAACCGTCTCGGCGCACTCGGTGCCCGACTCGTCGAAGAGCATATTCGCGAGACCACAACCCTGGGTGTCTCCTGGGGTACAGCCGTCTACGAAGTCGCCACCAACCTTCGATCACCCCACTTACCGGACAGTACAGTCATTCAGCTTATCGGTGCGCTGGGCACACCTGATCCGCAAATCGATGGCGGTGAGCTGGCTCGTTTTTTCGCCAGGTTGCTGGGAGGGCGCTATCGCATCTTGCCTGCCCCAGCGATCGTCGACAGCCCTGATGTCAGGGATGCCTTGATGAACGATCGTCCAGTACGCGAGACTCTCGATCTCGCAAGCCTAATGGATCTCGCTGTAGTTGGGATCGGAACAACCAATCCATCAATGTCGAGTCTCGTGCGTGCACAATATCTGACCGAGAACGAGATTCACACGATCGCCAAATCCGGGGCAGTCGGGGATATCTGCGCAATCCACTTCGACATCGATGGGAAGGTGCTTGATATCCCAATCGCCCGCAGGGTGGTAGGTATTCGTTCGGCGGATTTGAAAAAAGCCCCTCTCACCATCGCCATTGCCGGCGGTGAGGTAAAGGCCCCCGCAATTTACGGCGCCCTGCGGTCTGGTCTCGTAAAAGCGTTAGTTACCGACGACGAGACAGCACGGATCGTCCTTATGATTGATGAAGAGAGAACCTGAGTGCTGCATAATCTGAAGCAGAATTTTTGAAAGGCACAGTTCAAATATGAGCAAAACAAAAACGAAAACTCGAAAAACTGAAGATCTCTCACAAGCGATGCTGAAACAGATTGGGGAGTCTACCGCCCGCGAGATGCTTAATATGATGATTCTCATTCGAGCCTTCGAGGAGAAAGCCGACGAGCTCTACATCCTCGGGTTAACCCACGGCACAATGCACCTATCCATCGGACAGGAAGCTTCTGCCGTTGGTGCATCGTATGCAGTGCGTCGCGGCGAGGATTATCTCCTAAACCACCACCGCGGCCATGGGCACGCTCTCTCCTGGGGAAGCGAAATCAATCTTATGATGGCCGAATTTCTCGGGAAGGAAAATGGCTATTGCCGGGGTCGTGGAGGCTCGATGCATATCGCCGACATCGAGCGCAACAACCTCGGTGCAAACGGGATTGTGGCTGGAGGTATACCAATTGCCCCGGGAGTTGGAGTGAGCATCCAATTACGAAAAACCGACCAGCTTTGTCTCTGCCTCTTCGGCGACGGCGCCGCGAATGAAGGCGCCTTCCATGAATCCCTAAATCTTGCCTCGATATGGGACCTCCCGGTTATATATTTCTGTGAAAACAACCAATACGGGATGTCAATGTCCGTCGATCGTGCCTTCAACATTGAACGCATCAGCGATCGCGCCTGCGCTTATAACATTCCCGGCGAAACCGTGGACGGGAACGATCCGCTGGCAGTGTATGATGCTGTCTTTAGAGCCGCGGAGCGAGCTCGCGCAGGTAAAGGACCTACTTTAATTGAAGCCCTCACATACCGCTGGAAAGGCCACTCAAAGAGCGACCCCCAGTCTTACCGCACGCGCGATGAGGTCAAGGAGTGGCAGAGAAAAGATCCCATCCCACGGTTTGCGGCTGTGTTGGAAGGCGCGGGGATGCTGGATGAGGACATGCTCAAAGCAATGCGGGATGAAGCAGAGCAGAAAGTGGATCAGGCGCTTGCTTTCGCAGAAGCAAGCCCGGAACCCGATATCGCCACGATCATGGAAGGTGTCTATGCCTGAGAACAGAGAACTCACGTACGTCGAAGCCCTGCGTGAGGGCTTGCGTCAGGTGATGGAGAAAGACGAGAGCGTGTTCCTCCTTGGCGAGGATATTGGTGTTTATAACGGCGCCTTTGGTGTGACCGCTGGTCTTTTAGAGGAGTTTGGGGAAGAACGTGTACGGGACACCCCGATCTCGGAGGCCGCGATCGCAGGCGCCTGCCTGGGCGCATCTCTCACCGGCATGCGCCCGGTTGGCGAGATCATGTTCATGGACTTCGTCGCATTATCCCTGGAACAGCTCGCCCTCCAGGCTGCCAAGGTCCGCTTCATGTTCGGCGGGAAAACAAAAGCCCCTTTCGTCCTGCGCATGCCCGCCGGATCCGGTACAGGGGCAGCTGCTCAGCATAGCCAGTCGCTTGAGAACTGGCTTGTACATGTGCCAGGACTTAAAGTCGTCATGCCGTCGAACGCCTACGATGCAAAGGGACTTCTGATAGCCTCGATCTACGATGACAATCCGGTAATCTTCGTGGAACATAAGCTGCTATATGGCACCAAATCTCATGTACCCGAGGAATCCTACGAGGTTCCACTGAGCCAATCCCGTGTGGTCAGGGAAGGGTCGGATTTAACGATCATCGCCACTTCGCTCATGGTGCATCGATCGCTTGAAGCGGCAGTACAATTAAGCGAAGAGGGTATTGAAATTGAGATCATTGATCCACGCACCCTCAATCCCCTCGATGATGAAACCATCATCAAATCGGTTGTAAAAACCAGCAAGGCGCTCATCATCCACGAAGCCGTTGGGACGGGTGGTTATGGCGGCGAAATTGCCGCCCGCATCGCCTCCAGCGAGGCCTTCGATTATCTCGAGGCGCCCATCCGTCGCCTCACGGGGCTCGATATCCCCATCCCGTACAACCGAACGCTCGAATACCACGCCGTGCCGCAAGTGGAGAACATCGTCGTGGAGGCGCGTAAGCTTTCAAGGGGCGAATACTAATGACGAAGAATTTCTTATTAAAATTCGACCCGTGCGTTGTGCGTTCTAACGAGAACTGTCATCTCGGATCGAAGGAGTGTGAAATATGGCAAAAGCAGTGATTATGCCGAAGTTCGGGATGACTCAGGAAGAGGCAACAATCGTCAAGTGGATCGTGAAGGAAGGCGATTTCGTGGAGACTGATGACCCCATCGCCGAAGTGACAACCGATAAAGTCAATATGGAAGTTGGCGCTCCTGCGGAAGGCTATATAGGAGGAATCCGCTTTCAGGAAGGCGATACAGTTCCCGTGACCCATATCATCGCCTTTATACTCGCTGAAGGGGAAGATCCCCCAGAAATCGAGGAAACACCTGCCGCCACCCCCGAAGCTGCACCACCTGCCACCCAAGCGGAAACCCACTCGGAGACCACTCACGCCACCCCCGTTGCTCAGCGTCTCGCAAATGCAGAGGGCATCCAGTTATCAACCGTAAAAGGGAGTGGATCTGACGGCAAGATTACCCGCAAAGACATCGATCTCCACATGGGCAGCGAAACTGCAGTCTCAACACTGCCCAAGAAAACGCGGGCGACTCCCGCGGCGAGGCGCGTCGCAAGAGATCGCGGCGTTGACCTTCTGAGCGTTGAAGGTTCTGGCCCAAGAGGCAGGGTTCAAGAAGGAGATGTGCGCACAATTGCTAAAAAACCATTCCCAAGATTGGCCTCATCCTCCCTGGAACCCTCGGGTGAGCCCATCGAGGTTCCCCTTGAGGGACTTCGGCGCACCATCGCCGAACGGATGCAGGCCAGCTACCAGCAAGCCCCCCACATCACCTTCACTGCAGATGTGGACATGAGTCGAGCGATCGAGTTTCGCTCCTTCGCCAATGCACGACTGCCCGAGGGGGGAAAAGTCTCAATGACCGCCCTCATCTTGAAGGCAGTTGCCTGGACGTTGAGGCAACATCCGCAGATGAATGCCTACGTTGCAGACGACCGAGTCACGCTCTTTCCGGATATCCATCTCGGAGTTGCCGTGGCCATTGATGAGGGGCTCATCGTTCCGGTTGTACATTTCGCAGACCGCAAAGGGCTTTATCAAGTCGCCAATGAAGTTAATGATCTAACCCGCCGCGGCCGCGAAGGTTCGCTGATGCCCGATGACGTCGCCAGGGGCACATTCACCGTTTCAAACTTGGGTATGTTCAGGGTGGATCACTTTAACGCGATCCTGAATCCGCCCCAGGCCGGAATCCTCGCGGTGGGCAGAACAGTTCGGCGCATCGTGCCCGACGACAGGGACCAGCCCATCGTGAAACCGATGATGGCGATCACCCTATCGGCTGACCATCGGGCGATCGACGGCGTGTTGGCCGCTCGCTTTCTAGAAGACATATGTACGGCGCTTGAAGAACCAGGGAGCGTAATGCTATAGTTTATTGGGGCCAGCGCTGCACAAGGTGATCAAACGGTGAGTCCCTTATTCAATAATCCATCTGGAGCCGAATCGGATGCAAAAGCTAAAAGGAATTCCAGCCTCCCCGGGGATCGCCAGCGGCCCAGCGTACATCTTCCAAGAGACTGAGCTCAAGATTGAAAGAAAAACCATTTCCGACCCATCCGAAGAACTAACGCTCTTTGATAAGGCGACGAAAACCGCCATAGACCAGATTAGTGCTATTCGGGCAAAGGCAGAATCTGAGACATCCTCGGAAGAAGCAGCGATCTTTGATGCACACGCGATGTTCCTTCAAGACCCGACACTGATCGATGCGGTAAGGCAAGCGATCGAAAAGCATTCCATTAATGCCGAGGCTGCGGTTCACGAAGCCGTGGAGACTCACGCACAGACTCTTGAGAACATGGATGACGAATATTTCCGCGCTCGCGCTGCAGATATTCGCGATGTCGGTCGGCGAGTAGTTTGCATCCTGCTTGGCATCGACGAGGTGGATCTCTCAAATTTAAACATCCCATCCATCATCATCGCCCGCGATCTTACGCCTTCTGATACCGTCCGCCTGGATAAAAATCTCGTCCTCGGTTTTTGCACTGCGGAGGGCGGGCCAACGTCGCATACGGCGATCCTCGCCAAGGCACTTGACATTCCCGCGGTTGTCGGAGCAAGAGATGGTGTCCTTGAGATTTCAACGAATAGCTTGATCCTCCTCGACGGCCAAAAAGGCGAGATCATCGTAGACCCCGATGAAGCCCTCCAATTAGAGTTCGCCGAACGTAAGCGAGAGCACGAAACCCGCTCGAGCGAGGAACTGGAAAATGCCTTCGATAGCGCAGTAACTCTTGACGGTTTCGAAATCGAAGTCGTCGCAAACGTTGGTAATTTACAGGACGCCCAGATGGCTCTCGAGCGCGGCGCGGAGGGCATCGGTCTTCTGAGAACCGAGTTTCTTTATCTGGGTCGGGCGACTGCCCCGGACGAAGATGAACAGATAATCGCCTATGATCAGATTCTCGACCTCATGGGAGAACGCCCCGTAGTTGTCCGTACGCTTGATGTCGGCGGCGATAAGGAACTTCCCTATCTGGATCTGGGCCAGGAAGCCAATCCATTCCTCGGCTGGCGGGCGATTCGGATGTGTCTGGATCAACCAGACTTCTTCAAGATCCAACTGCGGGCGTTATTGCGTTCCAGTCCCGGCCACGACCTAAGGATCATGTTCCCTATGATCGCCACATTAGAAGAGGTCAGACGTGCTAAGGCCCTGCTCGATGAATCCCGTGATGAAGTATGCGCTGACGGTGCAACCGTTGCTGAGTCTATTCAACTAGGGATCATGGTAGAAATCCCCTCCGTAGCTGTTCTGGCGGATCAATTCGCAAAAGAAGTGGATTTTTTCTCTATCGGAACCAACGATCTCACGCAATACACGATGGCCGCCGAACGGACAAACGAAAAAGTTGCTCACCTCGGAGACGCTTGCCACCCTGCTGTTCTACGACAGATTCGTTCCATTCTTCAGGCAGCACACGGCGAGGGAATCTGGGTCGGTCTATGCGGTGAACTCGCCGGAGATCCCGAGGCGATTCCCATCCTACTGGGATTAGGGTTGGATGAGTTCAGCATGGCGCCAACCTCGATACCACGCGCGAAGACAATCCTGAGGCGTTGGTCGAAAGCTAAAGCGGCGAAACTCGCAGAAGAGGTCTTGGATTACGACTCGGCTGGCGATGTGCGCGAGCGTGTTCAAAAAGCGCAACCAAAATAAGGTTCCCCGCTTCTCTCTGATGCCAACCGTCTCCATCGAAACTGAAACCGGGCTTCTCGCTTCTTATCACCGCACGTTAACCGGTGCAAGAGGCTCCCGTTTAACGAACAGGCAGCGTCCTTGTTCCTCGGGGAACGAGAATATCGATCCCTGAGTCGATAAGATCGGGGAGGAAAAGACGGATGGCACCATCCGAGTGGCTGGCGCATTTTTTTTCATAGGGCTCTTACGTGATCGTCAAATGGATCGGAACCCGACCCGGCTCCTGATGAGCTATGGCAACTTCTGCGCGCCTGCGTGAGGTCCAACTTTCCGCCATGAGATCTCATCCTGGGTTCATGGTATTGAAAGCGAACGTATACCTCAGCTAGATGATCATTCTGATGGATACAGGACAGTCAAGTGTCGTACGCACCTAGATGCCACTTGCCAAAAACAAGAAGCTGCATATCCTAGACAATATTCAAGTCTATCTATCAATTTGATCATTTATGTTGACTTCAACCCGTTTTATTGGATTTCACATTTGTCACACTCTTGGTTTTTTTCGCACCAGACGACGATTAATGGTGTTTAATGTAATAGTACGGGGGTAATGGGTAGTTATAAGAAGTCATGAGGTGGGGAAAGGAGGGAGAAGGGAAAAACGTACAGTTCTATCGTTGTATCAGAACGTTACTGGCTAATTATCTGATTTTATGAACGATCTCTAGAGGAGAACTGTAATGGATGCTTTTTTTGAATCAATGCAAGTCGTCTTGAGCGCGATGGGTCCCACGGTTATGCTGCCCATTATTATCTTCATTTTTGGGTTGATCTTGGGCGCCAAGCCCGGACGAGCATTCCGCGCCGGCGTCACCATCGGCATCGCCTTCATCGGTATCAACCTGGTCATCGGGTTGATGTGGGGCACGCTGAGTGAGGTTGGCCAGACAATCGTGATGAAAACCGGCACCACTCTAGACGTGGTAGATGTCGGTTGGCCCTCCGCCGCTGCGATCGCCTTTGGATCTCGCGTGGGGACGCTCATCATCCCTGTCGCCCTCGCGGTCAATATCGTCATGCTCGCACTGGGTCTGACGCGGACACTGAATGTCGACATCTGGAACTTCTGGCACTTCGCGTTCTTGGGTTCGATGATCGTCGTCGTGACCGGTAACCTAGCGTTAGGGTTGTTTGCAGCCGGCGTCTTCGCTGCCCTGATGTTATTGATGGCAGACTGGACGGCGAAATCCATCCAGAGTTTCTTTAACATACCAGGCATCTCCATACCACATGGCTTCTCAACATCCATGACTATTCCAACGATTGCCCTTAACTGGGTCATCGACCGAATCCCCGGCTTGAAGGATTGGGATCTCGACATGGACATGATCCAGAAGCGCTTCGGCGTCTTCGGCGAGCCCATCATCCTTGGTCTGGTCATCGGCATCGTCCTCGGCGGCGTCGCCTTCCTGCCCCCTGCAGACGCGACATGGACGGATGTGATCATTAAAGTACTTCTCACCGGTATGGAGCTCGCTGCAGTCATGCTGCTCCTACCACGCATGGTCTCCATCCTCATGGAAGGATTGATTCCGATCTCCGAGGCAGCTCGTGAGTTCATGAACAAGCGCTTCGGCGGCGGCGAAGTCCACATTGGGCTCGACTCGGCAATTTTGATCGGTCACCCAGCCCCGCTTACGGCTTCGCTCTTGCTTACACCTATCGTGATCATCTTGGCCATCATCCTGCCAGGAAACCGCTTCATGCCCTTCGCCGACTTAGCGGTCTTCCCCTTCCTTTTTGCTATGATGGCTCCGATTACCCGCGGTAACGTTGGGCGCATGGTTATCATTGGTACCCTCGCCAGCATCGTGGGACTCTACATGGGTTCCTGGATGGCGCCCTTCATGACCGAAGCCGCTCCAGCAGCTGGCTTCGCCATCCCCGAAGGAGCAGCGCTAATATCCGCCGTCGGTGACGGCTGGGACATTTGGACCTGGATAATGCTCTGGCCAGCCACTATCAGTGCAACAATGGGTTGGATCGCAGCATTTGTCGTCCTCGCTCTCACCATCCTCGGTGCAGTAATGTACAAACGCAACAAGCATACCTGGGACGTCCTGGCGGGTGCTCCAGAAGAAGTAGAAGCGGCTTTCGATTAAGCGTCAATGCATATCGCACGGCGGCTCTAATCGATAGCAGTATTGGGGGGCGGGTTTAATATCCGCCCCCCAATTTATTAGACTTCAAAAGAATTAGAAAAATATCTCCAAACGTTCATATACATTCACATCTAGTCAGAACTTAATGTGGAATTTGACAACATCGACAGCGTTAGAGATTGCAGATAAAATGCAGCCATGTACTAACCTGCATCGTTAAGTGAATATCAACACAAAACCGTAACGGAGTGTGGAATAATGAGTACAGTACATCGCCAGATCGGAAAGCATCTCTCCCTTGACTGGGAAGGTGCGGTAAAGAAAGAATACGATGCATCCGACATCAAAGGAGTAGATGGAAAAGTCATCATTGGACCCCAAGATGGAAATCCAAACTATTTTGTTCGCTATTTCCGAGTTGAGCCCGGGGGGAATACCTCCCTCGACCAGCATGAGCACGATCACGGGGTCTATATTATCCATGGCCAGGCTGAAGTATTGCTCGGGGATGAGACAGTCGACCTTAATCCTCAGGACATAATCTACGTCCCCGGCGACGTAGTCCACCAATTCCGCTCCATCGGCTCTGAGCCTCTTGGTTTCTTATGCATCGTCCCACCTCATTAGGCGAGAAAAATGATACTTGAAATGATCTATACGATGCTCGGTCCATGGTCGCGGCCCTTTATAGCGTGGACAATCGCCAATCCACTTCCCATCGGTACTTTTTTTACTGCTCTTCTTGCATTCTTCGCCGCCGGAAAATGGCAATTGAAACGCATCGATGATAGAACGAAAAGCATGGTTATCGAGGGCGGGCGTAAAGCTCTCGGAGAGAATCCGCAGATCACCGCCAAGGAACTCTTTGAAAAGCTCCACCCTGAATGGGAGATGATGCTGCGGGAAACGGCCTTGTTCATCCCGCATCGTTTCGAGCTCTGGCCGGTACCCGCCGCGCCGCAAACCGTCAGCGAACGCATCAATTTTAATTCTGAGTGGCTCGGTCAGTACCTTTGGGAAAATGGGATTAAAATCCGCGGCGGTAAACCAAAAAAGAAATCAAAGCAAGAATCACAATCCTGAATTTCAGATCACACACCTGAGGCATCATGAATTGGGTTAACGAGGACCTTATCATCACTCCCCTTGAGGCATCTTCTAGCGAGGATGCCATCCGCATTCTAGGAACTAGATTGTGCGAATCCGGCTACGTCCGCGATACGTACATTGATGCAGTACTGGAGCGCGAAAAAGTCTTTGCGACCGGGCTCCCAACACCAGAAATCCAAGTCGCCATTCCACACACCGACATCGAGCATGTCATCCGCCCTGCGATCGCTGTCGGGGTTCTTCAAAACCCTGTCGAATTCGTTGAGATGGGAAACCCGGAAGGAATCGTCAATGTAAGTATTGTATGCATGCTCGCTGTAAATCAATCCGACTCTCTGGTATCATTGCTCCAGAATCTCGTGGGAATTTTCCAAGATAGCGTAGTCCTTCACCAGATTGTTGAAGCACTTAATGTTTCTGAAATTGCCGCGATATTTAACGATCGACTTCCGCCCTATCAGGAGGCATAAATGGCAAAGAAACGCGTTCTCGTAGCTTGTGGAACATCTATTGCGACAGCAACTCATGCTGCAAATGCCGTGCAGGACCTCGCCAAGGACGCAGGCGTAGATATCGAGACTGCACAGTGTAAAGCAGCCGAGATCCATGGAAAGATCCAGACCTACAGCCCGCATGTCATCATCGCCATGACCCCTGTGCCCGACAATCTGGGAGTGCCAACCTTTAATGGCGTTCCCTTCCTTTCTGGCATCGGGTTAGACCAGTTGAAGGTAGATATCCTCGAGGAATTGAAAAAAGAATAGCCTGGAATAGGTAAATATAAACCCTGAATAAGCCTAGCGCGTTTCGTAGAAGACTCGGCTAGGCTTTTTCTTCCCTCCCCAAACCGAACCCCCCTCGTGCTATTCCTCCCCAAGGAAGCACCTCTATCAAAGCAACAACTTTGCTTGTTGAGAATTTCAATGTATACTGTTTATGAACATAAGTTATGTTATTGAACTTTTGTTCATAACGATATTGACCATCTTCAATAAGCCCGTGGAAAAGTAATCCCATCCGCCGCGGCAAAGTGAATTTTGAAACCATCATGGAAAAAAGTGATCGCTCATTATTAGGAAAGATCAGCTGGCTTTATTACATCGATGGACTCACGCAGAAAGAGATTGGACAGCGTGTTGGACTCTCTCGCCTGAAAGTCGTTCGCCTGCTCCAACGTGCCCGTGCCGAAGGCGTGGTCGAGATCAACATCGCCCCAGACCTGCTGTTCAACACAGAACTAGCACGCGGTCTTGAAGATCGGTTCCACTTGCAGGAGGCGATCATCACCGAACCGGTCAATCAACCCGATAACGGGGAAACGATCGGTCGAGCCGGCGCCCGTTTCCTCGAGCGGGTTCTGCGCGACGACATGGCACTCGGAATCGGCATGGGCCGCACCATCGCCAGCCTGCTGCCACATATCCCCTCTCGAAAATTAAACAATGTCACTGTCCGCACGCTCGCAGGGGCTTATGAAGAACCGGGTCGCGAGACCAATGCCTACAACATCAGTTGGCGCCTGGCTGATCAACTCGATGCTGGCGTAGAGCCGCTCCACTGCCCATTAATCGTCACTAATCACGCCACCCGAGAGGCGTTACTCGAGGACCGAGCGCTGCGATCTGTGCTTGAAAGTCTGGGCGAATGCGATCTTGTGCTGATCGGATTGGGCTCCCTGGATAAAGCTTCACCCCTCGTGCGGTTGGGCTACTGTACGCCCAAACAACTCGCTGCACTTCAGAAGAAGGGTGCTGTCGGCGAGATCCTCGGCCGCTTCTACGGTCTGGATGGCGAACTCATTCCCTCAGAATTTGATGAGCGTATTCTCGGGATCGACATCGCCCAGCTTTGCAGCATTACCTCTGTTGTCGCCCTGGCCTATGGCGCGCAAAAAGTCCAACCCATGCTCGGCGCGCTGCGAACTGGCTGTATTGATGTACTCATCACCGACCGCTGGACCGCCGAAGCAATTCTCGTGACCCAATTACTTAAAAGGGAGGGCGATGCAAACAGAGCCAAATCACAGAAATAAAATAACTGCCCTTTAGCAAGACCCGGATCCGAACAAGACTTCAGGAGCAACTCATTATGAAACTCGCAAAATTCGCTGATCTCGAAGCTCTGCCCATCGCATTATCTGAAGGGATTGACTACGACGAAAGCATTATCGCGACGTACGTCATTCAATACCCATCGCGCATAGATATGCGTGATATCGGGCAGGCAATCGCCATCGAACAATCCACAGGAACATGGACACCCGTCCCTGGTGAAACCGCCGAGGTGCGGAAAAAGCATGTAGCAAAAATGATCGGTTTATGGGAGATCCCATACTACGAATGGTCGCTCCCAACTGAGGGCGAGCGCAAGTACGTCTTGCAAGTCGCCTTCCCGATCATCAACTTCACATCACAGATCCCGATGCTCTTCGCCAGCGTGATCGGCAATATTTCAATGTTCGGGAAGTTGAAGTTGGTAGACCTCCGCCTCCCTGAGAAGTTCGTCGCCGGTTTTCCGGGGCCAAAGTTTGGCATCGAAGGCATGCGCGAGTTGTTGAATACGCCCAAGCGACCCCAAACCAACATTATGATTAAGCCCTGCACAGGATGGACTCCCGAATGGGGCGCCAAGACATTTCGCGACATCGCCATGGGTGGCGTGGACATCGTTAAGGACGACGAATTGATCGCCGATGCAGAATACAACCGCATTGCGGAGCGGCTTCCACTTTTCATGGAGGCGGAGCGACAAGCTTTCGAGCAGACCGGCGAGCGAACCCTATATGCGGTGAACATAACAGATACAATTCCGCAGGTGTTCGATAACGCCAAACTCGCGATCGAGCTTGGCGCGAACTGTCTAATGGTTAATGTCTATGCCACCGGCTTTCCCGTCATGCGGGCTTTAGCCGAAGACCCCGAGATTAACGTGCCAATCCTGGCCCATCCGGATGTAGTAGGCGCCACATACATGTCTACCAACCACGGGATAACCGCTCAACTCCTTCTTGGTAAGCTCGCCCGGATCGCGGGTGCCGATATGGTTGTCTACCCTCACTACCAGGGCAAAGTACCGATCACGCGAGATAATTGCCTCCAAATTGGGCGCAATCTTACATTTCCTCTATATGATGTTAAAAAAGCGTGGCCGATGCCGGGTGGTGGCGTCCACCCACACACTGTAGAGAGCCTTGTTGAGGATTTCGGTTTCGACATCATGGTTGGAGCAGGCGGTCCGGTCCACGCTCACCCGATGGGGACTGTTGCCGGCGCTCGTGCATTCCGCCAGGCAGTCAACGCGGCTACGGCAGGGATTTCGTTAGAGGATGCCGCTGAGGAATTTGAAGAACTGCGGATCGCCATTGAATTGTGGAAAGATCCACACAAAGATCACGACCTCTCTGAGCGGAGGATATAAAGCGGGAGGGTTTCATCTTGACTATTCGGGATCATACTAGTCAGCCATTGACCGATAGGGCTTACGCACATATTGTTCACCTTGCTGGTGACATCGGCCCGCGCGGTAGCTGCACGCAATGTGAACACAAAGCCGCCCGCTACGTAGCGACGACACTTCACGATTTGGGTTTAAGTGACGTTCACACTCAAGAATTCTCTGGGTCACCGACAGCTTATGGTCGCTATGGATTGGTTTTCGGAGTTGCCCTTCTTGGTCAGATCATGGCGGGTTTGATACAAAGCGGATGGTCGTACATCGCTGCGGGGGTTATATTTGCGCTTTCAGCGTGGGCGATGTTCGCTGAGAGCGATTTCCATCCAAACTGGACACACTGGTTGATCCGCTCGCGACCAAGCCACAACGTCATAGCATGGTGTCCAGCGCGGAAAACCCCCGAACGCCTGGTTGTGATCAGTGCGCACGTCGACAGCCATCGAACACCATTCTTCAACTCGAACGCCACTTGGCAACGATGGTACAACCTTTGTTTTCGCCTGATCTTCCTCAGTCTAGTCATCGGTACAGGCCTGGGAATCCTTGTGGGAGTCTTCGACCTCACCCTTCTCAAGATATTCTTTCATACTCTGGGACTACCGTTAGCCATCAGCTTGCTTGCTTTTCTACACGCCGATAACACACCATTTTCACCCGGTGCATATGACAATGGCTCAGGGGTCGCCTGCACGCTTACAATCGCAGAGCACTTGATCCAAAACCCATTGGACAGCACTGATGTGTGGATATCCATAACCGGATGTGAGGAGACAGGCGCAGGCGGTATGTTGGCGTTGGTAAACACTATGCCTGAAAGCTGGCGACAAGCCTTATGGGTCAACCTGGATCAGACTGGTATCGGTCAATTATATATTCGCCTGGAGGAGGGCATGCTCAGGCGCTACGCGGTTCAATCCTCTGCCATACAACTCGCCCGAGCGGCGGCAAAAGCCAGCGGGGTAAATCTGCGCGAGCACACCAGCCAGGCGTTTTCCGATGCGATCATTGCCCATAAGCAAGGGCTCCTAGCGATTTCACTCGGAGCGAGCCCCACAGAGCCAGATCTAGAAACCCCCCGTCATCAAATGTCCGATGTGCCCTCCGCCATCCAACCTGGGACACTCCATCAAACACAGCTCTACGTTTGGAGTTTGCTGTCTATCTGGGACAGACAGGAGCAATGACTATGAAGGAACACCCATTGATCGCTATCACCATGGGGGATCCAGCTGGCGTGGGCCCCGAAGTTGTGGTCAAAGCCCTGCACAATCCACGAGTACAATCTGCCGCACTACTCCTCGTGATCGGTAATCGAAAAGTCTTGGAACGGGCAGCAAATATTCTCAATATGGACCTCGACCTAGAGACAATCAAGACTACGGCTGACATCGATCGTACGCGCAAGCAGGCCTATCTGCTTGAGCAGCCTCCTCATCCCTTAGAGGACTTTCCCATAGGTTGCATCGATGCCATTTGTGGGCAAGCCGCGGCAAATTACATCCTATCTGCCGTTGACTTGGCTTCGCATGGTGAAGTGGACGCGATCGCGACGGCACCGATCAACAAAGCGGCGCTGCAGGCGGCGGACATACCTTATCGAGGTCACACCGAACTATTGGCAGATAAGACTCAGACTGAGGACGTTGCCATGATGCTGGTGACACCCGGTCGAACGGAGCCAGCGCAATGGCTGCGTGTCACACACGCCACGACACACATCCCACTGGTCGAAGTCGCTCCTACACTCACCATCGAAAGCATCCTTAGGACGGTATCCATTACCGTCGATGGACTTGGGCAATTGGGTTTAGCAACACCGAGACTCGCCCTTGCCGCACTCAACCCCCACGCCAGCGACGATGGCCTGATGGGTGACGAAGAGGCTCATATCCTTGCGCCAACGGTTGAGGCCGCGCAGCAACTAGGTTTCAATCTGGAAGGGCCGATCCCTGCCGACACAATCTTCCTGCGAGCCATTCAGGGGGAATTCGATGCGGTGATCGCTCTTTATCACGATCAAGGGCACATCCCAATAAAAACTCACGGTTTCGAACGGGCTGTCAACATCACCCTGGGCTTGCCCATCATCCGCACATCTGTCGACCATGGTACTGCCTTCGATATCGCCTGGAAGGGAATCGCACAAGAAGATAGTTTGGTCGAGGCTATTCTGCTTGCTGCACAAATGGCAATAAAATAACAAAAGGAGATCAACATGCTATTGAAAGAATTGCGCGAGGAAGTGCTCGAGAAGAGCGTACAAATGATTAAAGATGGGCTGGCTTTCGGCGCCGGCGGCAACATCAGCGCATTAGACTCTGAGAGCGGGTTAATAGCGATAACGCCAAGCGCTATTGAGTACACCAAGATGAAGACCGCAGATATAGTTGTTATCGATAAGGTGGGCAAGGTCGTTGACGGAAAATGGAAACCGACGAGCGAAAGCCCCATGCACACGATTTTCTACCGTGAACGAGATGATGTCGGTGCGGTGGTTCACACCCATGCACCCCAAGCCTCCGTGTTTGCGATCATCAATGAGCCGGTGCCGATGGTAGTGGCCGAAGCTGCGCTTTGCATCGGCGAGCCGGTGAAAGTCGCTCCCTATCGCAGGCCCGGGACGGATGAACTTGCGCGCATCGTGCTCGAGACAATGGGGGACGGTGTTGCCGTGCTGCTTGCTCAACATGGCATGATCGCAGTGGGATCCAGCTTACGGGAGGCCTATTCATCGACAATCGCCACCGAGATGTCAGCTCGCTTAGCAATTATGGCCCGCTCTATAGGCGCGGCGCCGATAAACCTGGATCCCGAGGAAGTCAAAGAGCTGCGCCAGCTCTACATGCGCCACTACCACCCAACGACATCTGATTAAGATGGAATTACTTTGAAATAATCGCGGACTAAACGAACCAGGAGGCGTACGCATGAGCCAAGAAAATATGAGAGCCATGATGTTTCTCGGACCAGGTGACTTAGAGCTTCAAGAAATCCCGATTCCCAAACCCGAACCAGACCAGGTATTGGTTAAAATCCACGCGGCTACCACCTGTGGAACCGACGCCAAGGCTTACCGCCGAGGTCACCACCTGATGCAGCCACCAACCCTTTTTGGTCATGAATTTGCCGGTGAGGTGGTTGCGGTTGGTTCTGAGATCAAGAATTTCTCGATAGGCATGCGCGTTGTCCCTCACAATTCCGCACCTTGCCAAGTCTGCTTCCACTGTAAAATCGGGCAAGAAAATCTATGCGAGCATTTGATTTTTAACTTCGGTGCATTCGCAGAGTACGCGATCATCCCGGGTCCCATCGTACGATTGAACACCTTCGAGATTCCGGATCACATCTCCTATACGCAGGCGTCGATTCTCGAACCACTCGTCTCGGTCGTCCATGGACAGCGCATCTTGCAAATACAGCCCGGTGAACGGGTAGCAATCATTGGCGCTGGTGGTCCGATAGGGCTGATGCATCTGCAAATGGCGCTGCGCTCCGGCGCATCTCAGGTGATCGCTGTTGATCTGAGCGACACCCGCTTGAAGGTCGCCGAGAAACTGGGAGCGACGGCGCTCATTAACCCCAATGGCGATGATCCTGTGGAGGCGATCCGCTCGCTCACCGGCGGGCTAGGCGCGGATGTAACCATCGAGAGCGCCGGGGCCAAGGCAGCCTGGCTCACAGCACTCAAAGCTGTGCGTAAAGGCGGTCGAGTGCAGTGGTTTGGTGGCTTAAAATCTGGGGAAACGATCGACCTCGACACACACTGGGTTCATTACGGTGAACTCACCCTATACGGGACCTTTCATGGCACCCCCCTAGATGTCCAACGCGCTTTTGAACTCATCAACTCTGGCGTAATTGACGCACAGGCTTTGATCAGCGGCGAACTACCGCTCGAGCGTGTGGAAGATGCCCTAAAAATGATGATCGAAGGCGAAGTTGTTAAAATGGCTATTCGCCCGGACCTGCCCGCTCAGTGACAATTGGATCCTCGTCAAAAAAGATGATCGCCTGTTTTTACTTCCACCAGACAGGGGCGGGATCACCAAATCGGCAGCAATAACTTCTGGAGGTGCAAGAATGATGAGTGAGAAGAAAATGCGAGTTGCGATGTATTACAAAAACGACGACGTGCGCATCGAGGAGCAGCCGATACCCGTCATCGGACCGGGTGAAATCCTGGTGAAAACTGAAGTGTGCGGCCTGTGCGGTGGTGAGACGATGGAATGGTATCTCAAGTCGCGCGCACCAAAGGTTCTCGGGCATGAGCCCACGGGAGTAATCGCCAAGGTTGGCGACGGCGTCAAGAAGTTTAAAGAGGGCGACCGGGTTTTCGTCCACCACCATGTTCCCTGTATGTCCTGCCACTTCTGTCATCGAGGGCGCTACACACTATGCGAGCAATTCAGTAAGACCAATATTAAACCTGGAGGATTCGCCGAATTCTTCCGTGTCCCTGCAGAGATCGTAAGATTCGACACGTTACTGCTATCTGAAGGAGTGACGTTTGAAGCCGGGACGATCATCGAGCCCATGGCATGCACCTTAAAAGGAATTAGACAAACCCCACCACATCCTGGAGACACCATTGCCATCATCGGAGCAGGGTTTATGGGGATGTGCTACCTCCAACTGCTGACCCTCACACAGGCGGGGAAGATCATCGTCCTCGATTTCAGCGACTGGCGGCTTGAGAGAGCACGGGAAATGGGAGCGACCCATACTCTGAATCCCAAACAACAAAATCCCCTCGAGCAGCTGCACGAGATCAACAACGGGAGAGGGGCAGACGCCGTGTTTGTTACCGCAGGCTCGATAGCAGCCTGGGATTTAGGCCTACAACTATGTGAACGCGGCGGGCAGCTTCACCTGGGAGCACCGCCGCCGCCAGGAGATATTTGGCCAATCGACTCAAATGCCCTGTACTTCAGTGAGGTCCAGATCAATTCATCGTTCTCCGCTCATCATGTCGACACCCAATCCGTGCTTGATCTATTAGCGGCAAAACGTGTGGATGCGGAAGCATTGATCACACACCGCTTCGACTTGGATGGAGTTGAGGAGGCAATCTCGTTATTGTTGAAAGCCGATGCGTCCTTAAAATCACTGATTTATCCATGGGGAATAAACAATTAACAGGAGACAAAAGACATGAAAAAGACTGATGTGCTCGTAAAATGGACGGGCAAAAAGCAATTCATCGGCACGGATAGTGGAAAGCATTCCATCGTGATCTCGTCCCACGACGAAGCGAACAACACTGGAATGAGCCCATCTCAATTATTACTTCTCTCGTTAGCATCTTGCAGCGCGTATGATGTCGTCGGCATATTGCAGAAAAAACGCCTTCAGCTCGATGGTTTAGAAATCACGATTCGCGGTGAACAAGAGCCTGACCCACCGTGGCCATACCGTCAAATTCATCTCAAATATGTATTAAGGGGGGCCGATCTAACAGAAAAAGCAGTTGAGCAAGCCATCGTCCTCTCCATGACCAAATATTGCTCGGTCGCTGCAACAGTCTCCGGAATAGCCGATGTCACGCACGAATTCGAGATTCTTGGATAATAATCCACTCCCCCAGCCCCCGCTGTGTTGCGGAGGATGATAAAATTACTTCGCTGTAATATGCATTGTGTAATGCGCGACCAGATCACCGCTTCAAGGAGAATCATTAATGCGGAATATCCGAATCACCGTTAATCATCCCGTGGGACTCCATGCACGACCCGCGGCCCAATTTGTACAGACGGCGAGCAAGTATGAGTCTGAGATTACCGTCGCAAACCTCACGAAGGAATCCGCAGTGATCAATGCCAAGAGCATCTTGCTCGTCCTCACGCTTGGGGTGCATCAGGGGCATGAGATTGAGATCGTCGCTGATGGTACGGATGAGCAAGTCGCGCTCTCAGCTCTAAAAGATCTGGTTGATAATAATTTCGGTGAGGAGACAGCAAGCGCCGCCTCGGAAGAAGGCAACCAGGATGCCTAACATCGGAGAAGAAAAAACCTATGCAGGGATAACAGCTGACGAAGGTTTCAAGCTCGCGCTCGAAGTTCTTCCCTTAACCGGTTTTGAAATATGGAAAACACGCCCCATGGGTTGGTTGATCATCACCAACCGGGAGACTCAATCTGGAGCAGTGAACGCAACCGTTGCCTTCCGGCCCGGCACCGAGACTGCGATGACAATCTCTCTTGCAAGTGACACTGCCCCGGAGGATGAGATCAGGAAATGCGCTGAAGAATTCCTGCTTGCATTCGAACAACGGCTTCAATCCTCCTAAGAAAAAAAAACAGCCCGGTAGGATTTAACCAACCAGATGAAGTCGCAGGCACTGTCAAACGAAATGAACCCCAAAAAGGCGATATCAACATCATCGATTGAAACCATCACTGATCGCACCCTGAATCAGGAGATACAGGCTCTCGAAGGTTTGCGCGGGCAATTGGATCCAGCGCTTCTGCAGAAAGCCGTCGAGATGATCCTAGGATGCAAGGGCATGGTGATGACCATCGCTGCCGGTACGTCCGGCAGCATCGCCCGCCGCCTGGCGCATGTTCTCACCTGCTCGGGCGCGCCCGCGCTCTTCCTCGATCCCGGGCAAACGCAGCATGGGTATAGTGGAATCATCAGCAGGCGTGATCTTCTGATCGCTTTCTCGCGTGGGGGCGAGACGGACGAAGTGAACCACGCGCTGCAAGTCGCAAAGAGTCAGGGCGCGGCTTCAATAGGTATCCTGGAGGAGAGCAATTCGACGATGGCCGAATTGTGCGATGTGGTTCTCACAGCCCGAGTTGCAGAGGAGAACAACGCAGTCGGCGTCATCCCGCTTGCCAGCACGCTCGCACACGCGGCGGTGGGGGATATTCTCTGCGCTAGCGTCCTGTCAGCGCGCGGCCATGAGGGCAAGGAATTCACCGCTCTTCATCCCGGCGGCGCGGTAGGGAAGCAGCTTGAGCAAAAGAGCACTCAAACAACCGGCAGCAATCGCGAACGCAAACTCCCTGAACTGGAAACAATCAAGGGATTAATCCTGGATATGGATGGCGTTCTATGGCACGGAGAGGTGCCACTCCCAGGTCTCGTGGAATTCTTCGAAGTTCTCGATCGACGCGGCATCCGCTATGTCTTAGCAACCAATAATCCCTCGAAACGACCGGAAGGTTTCGCTGAGAAAGCGCGCGGTTTTGGTGTGCCTGTCGGGCCAGCCGATGTGGTCAATTCTGTTCTCGCGACCGTCCATTACATGAAGTCCCACTATCCCGAAGGTATTCGGGTTCATGTGATCGGGGAACCGGCGATGAAGGAACTAATCGCCGAGGCGGGATACATATTGGCGGACGAGGATGTCACTGCCGTGATTGTTGCCCTAGAACGCGGGTTAACCTATGAAACCTTCAAGCGCGGCACGCTGCTAATCCGCTCCGGCGCGGATTTCATCGGCACGAATGGAGATCCTTCTTACCCAACGGAGGAGGGCTTCGTGCCCGGCAGCGGAATGGTTGTTACTGCCCTGGCAGCCAGCTCAGATGTAACCCCGCTCATTATTGGAAAACCAGAGCGCGGGATTTTCGATCTTGCGTTGGAACGACTTCAGCTCCCTCGAGAGACAATCGCCTCGGTGGGAGACCGTCTGGACACCGACATCGCCGGTGGACAGCGATATGGCACGAAGACAATCCTGCTGCTCAGTGGAATCGCTCAAGAAGAAGACCTGCAGCGAAGCCCGGTTCAACCAGACTGGATCTTCTCCGATCTCATCGCTCTTAAGCATGCCCTGGAAACAGTCGCAAAATAACAACGCAGGTAATCCCCCTCCCTACCGCATATGGGTTGATGTTCAGTTGCCCTCTGCAGCTCGCCTGAGAGCAGGCACAGCTTCCACAGGGTCCTCACTCCCCCAAACTGCCCTGCCGGCGACAAGTATTGTCGCTCCGGCCTCAGCAACTTCATATGCGTTATCGAGACTGATGCCTCCGTCGACCTCGATCTCAATCGGCCTCCCCTGACAAATCTCCTTCGCTTCCTTTATTTTCATTACGAGTCCAGGAAGGAAATGAGCCCCACTTCCATTGGGTTCAGCAGTCATCAAGTGGATGACATCGAGGTGCTCAATCACTGCAGGCAGGGGTTCAAGTGATGTCGCAGCATTAAACGCAAGCCCAGTTTTTACACCCAATTCCTTCAATTGATAGACTGCCCGATAAGGGAAGCGTGTGGCCTCAACCTGCACAGTGACAATATTTGCCCCTGCCTCGACAACCTGCGCGAAGTAATGTTCCGGCGACTCGACTTCAAGGTGTACGTCGAATGGCAAATCTGTCAGCGGTCTGAGATGTCGGATCGTCACTGGGCCGAAGGTGATGTTCGGGAAGAAGACACCATCCTCAATGTCCAGGTGGATCAGGTCCGCTCCGGCACGGTCGGCCGTCTGAACTGCCCACCCCAGCCTGCTTTGATCCGCAGAGGCGATCGAGGGTGCGATTTTAATCATGTTTATCCCTCGCGGCTGAGATCGACATCCACGCTGAAATGGTGTGCAACCTCGACCAGGATTTGGACTGCTTGTTCAATATCTCGCAGCGAACAAGATTCGACGGAGGCGTGTGTGTAACGCGTCGGGATCGCCAACGCAGCCATCGGCACTCCGCCTTCCGTGAGTAATTGGCTGAACGCCGCATCGGTGATGATCCCTATCAGCACCTCGCGTTGCAGTGGGATTTTCAAATCCCGCGCCGCAGATTCTATCAAGCGGCGCAACTTCGGGTTGGGGATCAATCCGCCAAGCGTACCGCGTCCATGGAATTCATAGCACCCCACAGCCGGGCCAGCTCCTAGGCGCATATCGGCCAAGTGCTTGATCTCCGGTGTATCACAGGCGATGGTAACATCCAGGCATATCGCCGCGTCAGGCTTGATGGCTTGAAAAACAGGCCAGGCTCCACGTACGTTAAATTCCTCTTGAACCGTGGCTGCGAAATGGATCGTTCCCTCTACCCCTTTCTCCTTAAGCTGGGCAAGAGACTGGATTAACAGAGCGCATCCGACCCGGTTGTCGAGCGATTTCGCGGCGATCCTGTCGTCGGAGAGATGGGTAAACGAATGCCGATACGTGATTGCATCCCCAACTTGAATACCAAGGTGCTCAACTTCTTCTCGAGATTCGCGGCCGATATCAATGTACATCTCCAATCGGCTCGGAACGACAAATTTCTTCTCCGGCGGGGTGACGTGATGGGATGTCGTACCAACCAGCCCGGGAATACAGGTTCCCGCATCCGTATGTATTTCCACCCAGGTCCCGAGAAGGCTCTTCTCCGGGACGCCTCCGACCCGCTCAAAACGCAGGAATCCATCTTCGTCGATCTTACGCACGATCAAGCCGAGTTCGTCCATGTGCGCAAAGATGAGCAGCTTTGGTTCATCCGCTTTCCCCTTAATCGTCGCAATTACGTTGCCGAGACGATCCACTCGAACTTCATCCGCCATGGGTTCGAAATGGCGACGCATAGCTGCGATCATCGCCTCTTCTCGACCGGAAAGAGCCGGTATTGCTGTCAGTTCTTCAAGTAACTCAACTGTTTTCATATTCCACCACCTTGACTGGCTGCTTCTTATGCAGCGCGCACGATTTTCATGAATTCCTTAACCCGCTCCGGGTCAACGGGATTCCACGTATGACCATCGACTTTCAGCGCTGAACCGACAATCACCCCATCCGCGACCTCGAGGAACTTGGTTATATTGTCCGCCCGCGCTCCGGTGTTCAGCAACACTGGAAAATCCTCGCCGACAGCACTTTTAGCCTCTTTAATCCAGTCGATGTCCGGCTCACTTCCCGCCATCGGTCCTGCGATCAAGATCGCATCCGCTAAGGAAGAGACAACCGCACTTTTCGTGCGCTCAGCGATGGACCGCGAACCCAGAGAGGATGCGAATTCGGGTGTGATGTTCATAAATACGCTAACAGCGCTCGCCCCGAGCGCACGTCGATAACGAAGGAGCGCCCCCGCGTCTGGGCTCCAAAGCCCCATATCGCTCTCATAAGTCCCAGTGACAACTTCGCGGATGAATGAGGCTCCTGTTGCCGCGGCGACCGCAATCGCGGCCTTACCATCCCAGAGCAAATCCACCCCGAAGGGGAGATCCCTCGGTTTGCATTCCGCGACCACTCGCGCCATTGCAGCTACCGCTTCATAACCGACGTGAAAGCTATAGGGACGATCATCTTCATTGCAAAACATGATGCTGTCGACGCCCTCGTTGAGAAGAATCTCCACATCACGTTGAACAGATTCCACGGCAGCATCCATGCCGCCCTTCTCGTCATAGCGTGGAGTCCCGGGTAATGCCGGGAGATGCGCCATTGCAATCACAGGCTTTGATCGACCGAACAGTTCTCGCATCAGTGTAGACATTAACAAACCTCCTGATTGATAAGTGCTGTAAGTGTCCTACATATGTAGAGTTTCTCATCTTTGAATGGAAATCGGGAATAGAAGAGACCCTTAGATCATCTGTCCCGAGATCCGCTGCAATGATTAATTCGCGCGCACAAGGGTCAGATGCATACCCGAGAATCCCGGTGATGACCCCTCTTTACGCCCAAATTTTTTTGGATTATAGCCTGCGATACGCCCATGCACCAACAGACTAGACTTACCCTATTCAATCGGGTTCTTCTATCCTGTTTCAATGAGGACCAGCTTCATAATCAACTGAGCTTCAATTAAGGTGTATAAGTCAAATCTTCAGGCAGGCCACTGGTGGCCGATAAGATGAGCGAGGCTTTCTGCAGCAGCGGCGGGATCTTTGGCCAATGTGATCTCACGCCCAACGACGATCGCGTATAGCGGGTAATCACAAAAGAGCGGTATCGTCGCCTCCCCCAATCCTCCCGCGACCATAACATCTAAGCCCAGCGCGCACAGCTCACCGACCACTGCACACTGTTCCTCCGTCCAGGCCGATCCGCCAGTAACCTCTTCGTCTATGCTGCGGTGCACAAGGACGAGATTTACACCGAAAGGTGTCAGCGCATTGCACCGGGCGACGACGTCTTCCACACCGGTCAGGTCCACAATGCATCGACGATCCCAGCGTTCGGCTTCCTTCTGGACCTCACGGATCGTCGCTAATGTTGTGACGCCCGAAGTGACGGTGAAATCGGCGCCTGCCTGAAAGGCAAGATCCGCCTCAAACGCGCCCACATCGGTGGATTTCATATCGGCCACAATGAGTTTCCCGGAAAATTCCTCCCGTAAACGACGAACGACTTCCAAGCCAACCGATTTAATCAAAGGAGTGCCCGCCTCCATGATGTCAACCCACGGGCTCACCGCCCGGGCAATACTAAGGGCATCATCCATGCTCGCAAAATCCAGCGCAATCTGAAGCTTACATCCCATTTTCTCCTCCGATCAACTCATGATGATGACATTCAGTGAAATCAAGACAACGCAGCAAGCACCTCACTCAGAGAGTTATATCGACCCTCGGCTCCAGAGAAATTCTCTCCCTCGAGATCCTCGTTTGGGACGACGATGCAGCGCATGCCCGCATTCAACGCAGCTTGCAGGCCGATGGGTGAATCCTCCAACGCCAGGCAGCGCTCGTGGCCCACTTCAAGGCACGCGGCCGCGGCAAGGTAGACATCCGCGGCCGGTTTCCCCTGGACAACATCCTCCCGGCAGCGAACGCAACCGAAATATTCCGCCAACCCCATTGCCTCGAGCACTTCAAGGACGTATCTCGAAGGGCTGTTGGATGCCACTCCTAAAACTAACCCTCGATTCGCAAGGAATTGCATCAGATCGATGAGGCCCGGCGCCGGAACGACATCGCGGCACACCCTCTCCGTCCTTTGCAACCAGTAGGTTTCCAATAATTCCTGTGGCTCAAGTGGAAGGTCCAGGACTTTAATTAGATACTCAACCGACTCTACTGGTCCCCGCCCGATCACATTATGATAGATTTCTTCCGTGAAATTCTTGCCGTATTGACCGAGCACTTCGCACCAAACGAGATAGGCAATCGACTCACTCTCGATCATCAAGCCATCAAAATCAAAGATAACAGCCTTAATCCCATCTAATTGAACCATATCGTACCTTCACCTTTTCCCGCATAAGATCTGCCAATGATAACCCTTTTTCCATTCGCCGCAGACGGAGAAACGCTGCAAATGGGATATCCCGGGTGTCTTACTCTAAAAACGATTGCGATACGGATCTCCTTTCCGGCTTGACAAAACATTACCCTGTCGTTTAATC
>JAUWFP010000045.1 GCA_030606845.1 Anaerolineales bacterium
TCCAGGGAACTCGTAATCGGTCAACAGCTCCCGCAGCTCCAGCTCCACTAGCTCCAATAGCTCCGGGTCGTCCATCATGTCTACTTTGTTCAAATACACCACGATCGAAGGCACTTCCACCTGCCGCGCCAGCAGCACGTGTTCCCGTGTCTGCGGCATCGCCCCGTCCGGAGCCGCCACTACCAGTATCGCCCCATCGATCTGCGCTGCTCCCGTGATCATGTTCTTGATGTAGTCACGGTGACCGGGCATATCCACGTGCGCATAGTGCCGCTTCTCTGTCTCGTATTCCACATGCGCTATTGCGATCGTGATCCCCCGTTCTTTCTCCTCCGGCGCATTGTCGATCGAATCAAACGGCCGAAAGTCCGCATTCCCACTAAACGATGCATATTTCGTGATCGCCGCAGTTAACGTCGTCTTCCCATGGTCTATGTGCCCCATGGTCCCTACGTTCATGTGCGGCTTCGTCCGCTCAAATTTCTCCTTGGCCATGATCTTTATCTCCTCGTTCTTTCTAAAAGAATTCTTTCGGCAATTAGAGCCCTCAAGGGGAATTGAACCCCTGACCCCGTTCTTACCAAGAACGTGCTCTACCGTCTGAGCTATGAGGGCTTGAACCACAGTCCCGAATTGTCATCACAAACCGAGCCTGAGTGGGCGGTGACGGATTCGAACCGCCGAAGGCAACGCCAGCTGATTTACAGTCAGCCCCCTTTGGCCACTTGGGTAACCGCCCATTGCCCTATATCGGTCAGCAAATGCCTTCCGCAGCAGTATCGTTCCAGTACAAACTAAACGACACAGCAAGCCGACGATGGGAGTCGAACCCATAACCTACCACTTACAAAGCGGTTGCTCTGCCATTGAGCTACGTCGGCATGATAATAAAATGCGCCTCACCTGCTCGGCGCTGTCTTATTATACCAGACTCCCTTGCCGACTTTGCTCGCCGAGTCTACCAAGATTCAGAGGCATCGTCAATGGAAATGCGCATCGCGCCACGTTCACTGAGTGTTCGAAACTTCGAAACCTCGCCGTTCCAAGATGGCGTAAAGAGCAATTGCACCGGCGACGGAGGCATTCAATGATTCGATCTCCCCTCGCATAGGAATCCTGAGCAGGAAGTCGCATGATTCCCTAACCCTACGCCGCATTCCCGATCCCTCACCGCCAACGACCAGACCCAATGGGCCTCTTAGATCCGCGTCCCAATAGATCGATGCTTCTGGCGCATCCTCCAGGCCGGCAACCCAGAGATCTGCTTTTTTAAGACGCTCGATTGAATCTGCCAGGTTACCCCGGGCGATGATCATATGCTCGCTCGCCCCGGAAGATGCGCTGACCACTGCCGGCGTGACAGAGGCGCTCCTGCGCGCAGGAATGACCACGCCGTGGACTCCTACGGCTTCTGCTGTGCGCAACAGTGTCCCTAGATTCTGAGGGTCCTGAATCATATCCAAAAGGAGTATCCAGGGGGGTTCTCCTCGCTCCGAGGCGAGTTCCAGCATCTCCTCGATGGATCCGTATTCGAAGGGATCAACAATGGCCACAACCCCCTGATGATTAGAGTGCTTTCGATCCAACGAGGTCCTGGGGACACGTTTAATTCGTATTCCGCTCGCCCGCGCCAAATCGTTGATCTCAACGAGGAGATCTCGCTCGTCGACCCCTTCGGCGAGTTGAATTTGATGGATTCGGCGCCGCCCGGCACGCATTACTTCTCGTACTGGGTTTCGCCCGCATATCGTTTCTTCTCGATTTCCACTCATATCTATTAACTTATGGTCCGTTACCTTCTGGATAGAAATTCGCCCCAGCTCTTGATTGAACTGGGGCGTCGAAGTATTTATGCTCGGCTAGTGGACTCTCCAGACTGTCCCACCCTTGCCATCTTCCAGTGATATCCCCAATTCACTTAATCGGTCGCGTATCCTGTCCGAGAGCTCCCACTGCTTGGCAGTTCGCAGCTCCCTTCTGATTTCAAGGAGCAGATCAATGAAAGGTGCAGCCTCGGCATCCAGCTGATCTTTTGGAGTAAGCGATAACCCAAACACACCTGCCAATTTACAAAGAACATCCTGCGCAGCGCCCAGATTCTCCTCGTCGATCCCAGCCGTCCTCGCTTCGTTGATCGCCCTGACCAGCTCAAAAAGATGCCCCAACGCTCCAGCGCTGTTGAAATCATCATCCATCGCCGTTTCAAAGCCAATCCTGGCTTGTTCTGCTGCTTGGGTCAGGGTTGCCGCTTCGCTTGGGTCGAGATCGGGAAGAGGGGAGGCAGATCGCAAGCCACCCTTCAACCTCTCGAGAGCGTGCGCCGCTTGCTCAATAACATCCTCATTATAAGTAAGTGGGCTGCGGTAACTGGCGTTCAAAATCAAGAGTCGTAGGACATCCGCATCGAACTTCCCTAGAAATTGTTCGATTGTAAAAACATTGCCGGTTGACTTCGACATATCCTCGCCACTGAGTTGCATCATGCCATTGTGTACCCAATAACGAGCGAAGGGTTTACCGGTATAGCTTTCTGACTGAGCAATCTCATTCTCGTGGTGCGGGAAGATCAGGTCGTTCCCGCCGCCATGAATATCTATTTGATCTCCCAGGTGATGCAGGCTCATCGCCGAGCACTCAATATGCCATCCCGGCCTTCCTGGTCCCCACGGACTTTCCCACGTGGGTTCTCCGGGTTTCCCCGCTTTCCAGAGAGCAAAATCTGCAGGGTCTTCCTTCCGATCATCAATTCCAAGGCGAGCGCCAGCGCGCATATCTTCCAACACTCGTCTTGAGAGACGTCCATAATCCTCGTCTTTCGCCACTCGGAAATATACGTCCCCGTCTACGTCGTACGCATATCCTTTATCCACCAGTCCCTTTATCACACTGATGATGGTTTCGATCTCGGTGGACACTCTCGGGAAGACATGCGCGGGCAAGATATTTAGTTCTTTCAAGTGCTGATCATATTCGTCGATGTATTGCTCCGCTAGATCGAGGGGATCGACGCCTAGGTCTTGTGCGCGCAGGATGACTTTATCATCGACGTCCGTGTAGTTCATGACATGTTGAACGTCATACTCTTTGTATTCAAGGTATCGGCGGATCACATCGAAGACAATCGACGACATTGCGTGGCCGACATGCGCCTTATCGTACACCGTAGGCCCACAGACATAGAGCCGAACCTTTCCGGGATCCAGTGTCTCAAACGGCTCTTTCTTGCGGGTCATGGTGTTATAGATCGTCAACGTCATCGAGCCTTACTCCTAAGCGTGAGCGTTCTCGTTATTCATCTTAAGACGGGCGAAAATCATCCTGCCTGCGGCTGTTTGCAGCACTTTAGTGACATTTACCAGAATCACGCTGCCAATTTGCGCCTCGCCATCTTCGATGACAACCATTGTTCCATCGTCAAGGTAGCCAACCCCCTGTCCGGCTTCTTTACCTTTTTGTATGACATCCACTTCAAGCGTCTCGCCTGGCAGAAAAACCGCTTTAACCGCGTTTGCTAACTCGTTGATATTCAATATAGAAACACCCTGCAATTCGGCGACGCGGTTCAGGTTATAGTCATTAGTTAGGACTTTACAGCGAAGTTGTTTAGCGAGGACCACCAACTTATCGTCCACCTCCCGCACGCCTTCCACATCTAAATCTGTGATGCGCATTGAGATAAGCGGATCCTTTTTCAGCCGGTTGAGTATATCCAACCCCCGGCGACCACGCTGTCTCCTCAATCCATCGGATGAATCCGCGACGTGTTGAAGCTCGTTCAAGACAAACGATGGCACCAGCATTTGGCCGGCAATAAAGCCTGTGCGGGCAATATCAGCAATCCGCCCATCAATTATCACGCTGGTGTCCAGTAATACGCTATTGTTATCCGCTGAAAGCTCTTGATCTCCCTTGCTCAATGATCCAAAACGGGACCCAAACATATTGAAAATTTCATTCTGGCGCGTTGTAAAAATGACTATACTTAAATAGCCGATGAGAATGGCGGCAATGAAGGGCAGCAATTCTCCAAACGGTTTAGGCAATAGTGAAAGGGGGAAAGCAATCAGCGCCCCGACAACCAAGCCAATGATCAGCCCGAACAATCCAGCGACCATTGTCTTTAACGAAATTGTTGAGAGCTTGCTGCGGATGATGCTCATTGGACGCGTGGTCAGAAACGGCGTTACAACTAGCCCCAATAACGCGCCAACCATTCCAAACACAATAGCCCAAAGAACAGGTTGATCGCCAGCCAACCTTCCCAGCGTTGTCCCAAGATAGACGCCACCAACAGACAAAGCAATCATTCCAATAATTCGAGCAATAAAGTCGGCACTCATGAGTAAATCCCTTCTATAAAAATACATAAATAAAAACAGGGTCGACACCCGGTTTCGGTGTCCACCCGTAAGGGAAGGCACATCCAAAAATATCCGTTCTAATGTCCCCCGCAAAACCTAAGTCCATCGTCCCAAAATAATGCGGGGCATAAGATAATAAGGATTAAACCGGGCAGAGAGAGTAAGATTGAAGCAATAATGTTCTCCCTCGCAGATAAATAATACCATGTCGTGAAACGGAGTGCCAACGCGATGTCCTTCCCTGAACTGGCCTCACCGTCAATTTGAGATTTACGCTGGTCCTCTCCTGCAAACGAGAAGTGTCTCGAATTCAAAGAGCTCCGATGAATTGCCGAACCGGGAACCGATTTCTGGGCGTTGGCGAACAACTTCGTCTTAATTACACCTTTAACACTTGATCTCACCGATTCACACATGCTCTCGATGATCAAGGGCTAGGAACTCAAGCTCTAATCAGGGCGCAGAGCCGCTCCGTCTCAACTCCCAAAAAGTGCGCTTGTTCTACGCCCCGGTTCAGACCTGCTGAGCGACGGCCCCTCTCAAATTCGTGTGATTCAACGGAGTTCTCAGAGTGACTTCTCTCACTTCTATCAGTATCGACACAGGTTTATAATGATGGCGGTTTGCCCCGCCTGCTGGGTGCTTGACCCCGCATAATCGAACACGCCTTCCAGCCCTTGGCTAGCGCGGCCGGTTCAATCCCAAGCAAACGCTTTCCAAGACCCAATCTAAAAGGACCAAAAAGAGATGAGCGACACGGGATCCTCAAACGGCAAACTGAAGAAGGCTCAGGAACATCCAAGCGGTGATGAGCGCTACGTAACCCTCGATCGCACGATGAAGCGCTTCCATAACGAGAAGGATGCACTACTCGAAGTGCTGCACTCCGCGCAGGAAACATTCGGCTACCTGTCAGAAGAGCTTCTCTTCTACATTTCTAACCATTTGCACGTGCCTTTGAGTCAGGTATACGGTGTCGCTACCTTCTATCATCAATTCACCTTTGAGCCACAGGGCAAGCACAATTGCATTGTATGCACGGGCACAGCCTGCCACGTCAAGGGCTCCTCAGAAATCGTCGAAGAGATGTCCGCCGTACTTAACATCCCTGTGGGTAAAACCACTGATGATGGGTTATTTAGCCTCTCTACGGCCCGCTGCTTGGGCTGCTGCGGCCTCGCTCCCGTTGCCGTGATCAACGGCGAGATACAAGGAAAAGCTACACCGGAGACGATCGCTGAAAAAGTGGGGCGAATCTTGGCGGACGAGATGGTCGTACAGGATCAAGAGGAGGCCGGATGAGCCGCGAAAAGCTTGATCAAATTGCTGAGAAGGAACAGGCGCGTCAATCCCAATTTGACAAACGAATACATTGCTGCATCAGCACGGCTTGCCTATCCGCCGGGGCGGGTCATACGATCCAAACCCTGCGCGACTCAGTCGAGGCCGCCCCGACCGGGGACGAGGTCGAAGTGGTGCAAACGGGCTGCATGGGGCTTTGCAGCCGTGGGCCTCTCGTGCGTGTCCAGGAGAAGTCGGGCGAGGAGGTCTACTACGCCGACGTTGACTCTGAATGCGCGGAGGAACTTGTTGCCAAGACTGTATCCTGGGATCAGGCGCAGGCGAAGCAGCAGAAGCTCTCCTCGGAACTTCAAACGGTACGCGCCCGGCTCGAGACAGCCCGAAGAAAGAGATCACTCAAGAAACACATCCTCTCGCCGGATATGCCTTTCTTCACCAAGCAAGTCAAGGTCGTCCTCCGCGATGTGGGCTATGTCGACCCTGAGAAGCTCGAGGATTACCTCGCGCATGGCGGCTATGAAGCGCTGCATAAGGTGCTCACCGAGATGAGCCCCGAGCAAGTGTGCGATGAGATGCTGAACAGCGGTCTGCGTGGGCGCGGCGGAGCAGGTTTCCCCACCGGCTTGAAGTGGAACTTCGTCCGCCGGGAGCAATCGGACGTCAAGTACGTCGTCGTCAACGGCGACGAGGGTGACCCGGGCGCCTATATGGACCGCACCGTGATGGAGGACAACCCCCATCAAGTTCTCGAAGGCATGATGATCGCCGCCTATGCTGTTGGTGCCAACCATGGTTATTTTTACATTCGTGCGGAATACCCCATCGCCATAGACCGAATTCGCGGCGCCATTCGCGCCGCGCGACGCCACGGGATCCTGGGCAAATCTGTCCTGGGCACGGATTTCTCCTACAACGCCGATGTGCGCATTGGCGCCGGCGCTTTTGTCTGCGGCGAAGAGACGGCCCTGATCCACTCCATCGAGGGAAAGCGTGGTGTACCGCGCATGCGCCCTCCCTATCCATCTACATCGGGCCTGTGGGGTAAACCAACGGTGATTAACAACGTCGAAACCTTTGCGAGCGTCCCCGCGATCATCAAGGAAGGCGCCGATTGGTACGCCCAGATCGGCACCGAGAAAAGCAAAGGCACGAAAGTATTCGCACTCGCAGGTCAGCTCACCAACACCGGCCTGATTGAGGTGCCCATGGGTATCACCCTGAAGGAGATCGTCTACGAGATCGGAGGCGACGTTCCCGGGGACGCCGAGTTCAAGGCCGCGCAAACAGGCGGTCCGTCCGGCGGCTGCATCCCGAATACGCATATGGATACGCCCGTCGATTATGAGAGCCTCCAGGAATTGGGATCGATCATGGGTTCGGGCGGATTGGTCATCATTGATAGCACAACGTCCATGCCCGAGTTCGCCCGCTTTTTCATGGATTTCTGCGTAGACGAGAGTTGTGGAAAATGCGTCCCTTGTCGTGTCGGCACCGTGCAAATTCGCACGTTGCTGGACAAGATCATAGAGGGGCGCGGTGAACCCGAGGACCTCGACAAGCTTGAAGCTCTCTGTCAACTTGTGAGATCGACAAGCCTTTGCGGTTTGGGCCAATCGGCACCAAACCCGGTACTCAGCACGCTGCGCTTCTTCCGCCATGAATACGAAGCGCTGATTCCAACGAACGCCTGAGCGACAGCGAGCAGGGCAATCCAGTGGCCGATAGGGAGTTCAACATGATCACCTTGAGCATCGACACAAAGACTATCCAGGTAGCGCCAGATACGAACGTACTCAAGGCTGCCCTCGACAACGGCATTCATATACCCCATCTGTGCTACCATCCCGATCTCAGCATCTCCGGAGGCTGCCGCCTTTGTCTGGTCGAAGTGGAGGGCCAAGACCAACCTGTACTGAGCTGCGGACTCACCGCAGCAGAAGGTATGGTTATTCAAACCCAATCAGAACAACTCACGGAACTGCGGCGAGGCGTGCTCGATCTCTTCATCTCCGATCACCCCCTCGATTGCGTGGTATGCGATAAGGCGGGATCCTGCACGCTGCAGGAATACGCCTATGAGTACGGTCTTAAAGAGACAAGCTATGAACCAACGGTCTCCTCTGCTCTGTTCCAAGACGACAACCCCTTCTTCTTACGCGATCATCAGTATTGCATCCTCTGCGGGCGCTGCGTGCGCGTGTGTGACGAAATTGTAGGTGTCCACGCGATCGATTTCGCCAATCGAGGCTTCGAAACAAACATCGCCACTCCGTATGACGGCCCAATGATCGACTCTACCTGCGTCTTCTGTGGAAACTGTGTACAAGTATGCCCCACGGCGGCGTTGATGCCAGTATCAAGACTACAGCGCGGTCGGGAATGGGATTTGGATCGCACTTTATCCGTCTGCGGCTACTGCGGCGTCGGCTGTCAGATCGAGTACGCCACAAAGGACAACGCCATCATCTATGCCCAGGCTCCTGAGCATGGCGCGGCTAACGGGACCTTCCTTTGCACTAAAGGCCGATATGGATGGGATTTCGCCACCAGCCCGGAACGCCTGAAGCAGCCCATGCTTCGTCGAGACGTCGCACATAAACTCGGACTAACCGAAGAACCCTGGGAGCTGCCGGAAACCTCACCGCTGGATATTCGTAATCCCAACGTTGAACAGTATTTCGTCCCCGTCGATTGGGACACAGCGCTCGAGTTCGTCTCCTCCCGGTTGAGCGAAATAACTGAAAGCCACGGCCCTGATTCGATCATGGGCCTGGCTTCCGCCCGCTGCACCAACGAGGATAATTACCTCTTTCAGAAATTCATGAGAGCAGTGATCGGCACCAATAATATTGATCACTGCGCCAGGCTTTGACACAGCAGCACCGTTGCAGGCCTCGTGAAGGCCTTCGGTAGGGGCGCAATGACCAACTCCGTCCGTGAGATCCGCGACGCAGATTGCATCTTCATCACCGGATCAAACACGGCGGAAGCGCATCCTGTTATCAGCTATGAAGTCGTGCGCGCGGTGAAGAAAGGCGCTCACCTTATCATCATCGACCCCCGACGCATCCCCCTCGTCGATCACGCCACCCTCTTCCTCCAGCCCCACCCCGGCACCGATATCTATGTTTTCCTGGCGATGATGCATGTGATCATTCGCGAAGGCTGGATGGATGAAACCTTCATAGCGGAACGCACCGAAGATTATGATGCGTTTGCCGCCATCCTCGAGGGTTACACACCAGAAAGGGCCGCTCTGGCATCCGGTGTTCCGGAGGAGAAAATTATTCAGGCAGCGCGCTGGTACGCCCTGGGTGAACGCTCACATGATGAATCCATCTACGGGGAAGCCCGCGGCCACAGCACTATTCTCTACGCCATGGGCATCACCCAACGCAGTAACGGCACCGACAACGTTATCACCCTGGCCAACCTGAGTATGCTCTGCGGCCAGATCGGAAAGCCATCCACAGGCGTCAACCCATTGCGAGGACAAGCCAACGTCCAGGGCGCCTGCGACGTCGGCGGATTAGTTAACGTGTTGCCGGGTTACCAGCAGGTAACCGATGACAAGTTGCGCGGGGAGACGGCCAAAACCTGGGAAGTCGAACAACTCCCATGCGATGTGGGGTTGACCATCGTGGAATCCACGCATGCCGCGCTGGCTGGCGAAATTCACGCCATATACGTCATGGGGGAGAACCCCATGATGTCGGATCCCAACAGCAATCACGTCGAAGAAGCCTTTCGAAAGCTTGACTTGCTTATCGTGCAGGATATCTTCCCCAGCGAGACGGCCTATCTGGCCCATGTTCTGCTCCCCGCCGCATCATCGTTAGAGAAAGACGGCACCTTCACCAATACCGAACGGCGCGTTCAAAGAATTCGTAAGGTCATACCTCCTCCGGGCGAGGCGCTAGCTGATTGGTCCATCATCGCTGGCATTGCCGCTCGCGTATCCCAAAAACTGGACCGCAAACCGGGTCCTGAAGCATGGAAGTACGATTCGGCATCTTCGATTTTCGATGAACTGACGCTCGTGACCCCGATCTATAGCGGCATGAGCTATGACCGCCTTGAGCCCTCAGGATTACAGTGGCCCTGCCCGAGCGAAACACATCCAGGCACGCCCATCCTTCATGTGGGTACTTTCGCGAGGGGTCAAGGTAAATTCCACGCCGTCGAAGCTCGAGACCCTGCCGAGTTGACGGACGATGAATACCCCCTCACACTCACCACCGGGCGAGTCCTGTATCACTATCACTCGGGAACCATGACCCGCCGCAGCGCGCCGCTCCACTGGCGCGAACCAAGGGGATACGCCGAAATCAACCCCCAGGACGCTGAAGCCCTCGGCCTAAAGGACGGCTTTGCCGTGATCATCCACAGCCGGCGAGGGACGGTTCGCACGAAGACGAAGATCTCAGATGGTGTTCCCCCCGGCACGGTTTTCCTGGCGTTCCACTGGCGCGAAGCGCCTGCTAACCGTCTTACCCAGGATCATACCCTGGACCCGATCGCGAAGATACCCGAATACAAGATCTCCGCCATCCGCCTGGAGAATCCCCGCGCCCGCTGAGCGATGCGCTCAGCAAGCTTTCACCTCAGACGTTAGCCTTAATGATTCTCCTCCAAATTGTGTGGGTGACCTGGCGGATTTCCGCTGCGTTGTCCCGCCCGTAGCTGAACTTCTGGCCCTTCCTGGCAATTACGGAGGAAGTCGTTTTATCCACCTATAACTTCCGGCATGACCAATCTCCAGATTCAGGCTCAAACCTCAAGGCGCAGGCTGCGCCTGCGACCGGAAGCAGAGCTTCCCCACTCCACATATTCGGATTTGCATGGTTGGTTTGAGCTGAGAGCTTGATGTTTGATCCGGGGGGTGTGGGGGATTAGGGGGAAGAAAAGAAAATCATCACATCTGCGGGTTCCGGCATATAAAAGGTCCATCAACTGGGGTATCCGCGTTTATGTCACCTTTCCGCTGTAAATGGAGCAGAACCACTTTAATAGGAATGACGCTGCGCGCGTTAGGTGGCAGCGTCGGCGTGCCCAGTCGATTCATACCCGAGACGATCAGGCCGGGTGTAAACTCTCATCGACCCCTGACGGGCATAACCGATCAGCGTGATGCCCCATGCGCGCGCCATATCAATAGACAACGACGTCGGCGAGTTGCGAGAGGCGATAATCGGGCAGCCCATCTTTTCCCCCTTGCGCAGCATTTCAGACGAAATCCGGCCTGTCGCCAGGAGTGCCAGCCCCTCGGTTGCGATGCCCTGCAGCAAACATAAACCCCGCAGCTTGTCCAGCGTGTTGTGGCGGCCGACATCCTCCGCCAGAGCGATGATCTTCTCACCATCGGTCAGACCTGAAGCATGTACACCTCGCGCTCGGGCATGTAGGCTGTCGGGAATGTGCAATTGGCGAAAGAGGGTGAATAAACGCTCGGGGGAGATCACCAGCTCACTTGTTAGAGGCTCGATGTCCGCCTCGGGCTCCTCAAAGGTCACGCCCCCGCCACACCCGCTGGTGATGATGCCCCGCTTGGGCAATTCGACAGGGTCATGGAGCCACACGTCCACGCAGCAGCCATCCTCGCTTACGTGGACATGATCGACGTCGTTCATACTGTCGATCAAACCT
>JAUWFP010000286.1 GCA_030606845.1 Anaerolineales bacterium
CGCCAAGTGGAATCATGGCTGTGATGGCTTGAACACCGCCGGGGCGAAGTTCAATTCCCTCAATTTCAGCTCGCCTCGAGCCAAGATCTCCGGTGATATCGCCCACATGTGCCTCTGGGACAACAATCTCGGACAGCATAACGGGCTCAAGCAGTACCGGATCGGCACGTTGAACCCCTTCCTTGAAAGCCATAGACCCTGCCATCTTGAAGGCCATATCACTCGAATCCACTTCGTGAAATGAGCCGTCCAGAAGCGTCACCTTGACGTCAATCAAAGGATATCCGGCGAGGACGCCCCCCTCGGCTGCCTCGCGCACACCTTTCTCAACTGCAGGTATATATTCTCGGGGAATCACACCCCCTCTGGTTTTATCTTCGAAGATAATGTCAGAACCTGGATCGGCTGGTTCTATCGCCAGAACAACATGGCCGAATTGTCCACGGCCACCTGTTTGTTTTACATACCGATATTCAACCTCGGGCACTTCACGACGGATAGATTCACGATACGCTACCCGCGGGCGTCCGATTTTTGCTTGAACTTTAAATTCGCGTTTCATGCGGTCGACGAGGACTTCGAGATGCAGCTCCCCCATACCCCAAATCAAGGTCTGGCCCGTATTCTCATCCGCACCTACGCGGAAAGTTGGATCCTCTTCCGACAGTTTGTGCAACGCTTCCGATAATCGATCCTGGTCCGCAAGCGTCTTCGGTTCGATGGCGACAAAGATAACTGGGTCCGGGAAAGTAATCGTCTCAAGCAGGATTTGGTTCGCGGCATCACATAACGTATCGCCGGTAAACGTATTCTTCATCCCTAGAACTGCACCAATATCGCCGGCAACAACTTCTTCAATATCTTCCCGGCGGTCGGCGTACATCCTCAGCAACCGGCCGACGCGTTCTTTTTTCCCGGCCGAGCTGTTGTAAACCGTAGACCCCTTCTTGATCTTTCCGGAGTACACGAGTAAATAGTCCAGTCGTCCAACATATGGATCCGTTACAATCTTGAAAACCAACTCGATGAGTGGTTCTTCATCATCTGGTGGACGGGAAATTTCTTCCTCTGTCCCCTGTTTAACTCCCACAACATCAGGGATGTCCACTGGCGATGGGAGGTAATCCACAATCGCGTCGAGCAACGACTGGATACCTTTATTCTTCAATGCAGAGCCACAGAATACAGGAGTTGCTTTGCTCTCGAGCACAGCCTGTCGTAGCGCAGTCTTTAATTCATCCGCGTTTATTTCCCCACCTTCGATGAATTTATCTGTGAGCGATTCGCTGGTTTCGGCGATTTGCTCAATCATCACCTGGCGGCGTGAAGCAACCTCTTGTTTAAATTCTTCGGGTACTTCAGATATCTCTCGAGATGCGCCCAATTCGTCCGTCCAAAGGATGAGCGATTCTTCAATCAGATCAATCACACCCTTGAATTTCGCTTCCTCCCCTACCGGCATTTGCACAGCGATCGGGTTGGCAGCAAGGCGCTCGCGGATCATCTCGATTGTGCGTTCAAAGGACGCTCCAACACGGTCCATTTTATTGACGAAGCAAATCCGCGGCACCCGGTATAAATCCGCCTGTCGCCAGACAGTCTCGGACTGCGGTTCGACTCCCTGGACGGCATCGAATACGACAACGCCGCCGTCAAGCACGCGCAACGATCGCTGCACTTCCGCAGTGAAATCGATATGTCCTGGCGTGTCGATGAGATTGATCACGTAATCCTGCCAATGGGCGGTTACAGCTGCAGAAACAATCGTGATCCCCCGCTCTCGTTCCTGCTCCATCCAATCGGTTACGGTAGTCCCGTCATCAACCGAACCAAGACGATGCGTCCGACCGGTATAGAACAGGACCCGTTCGGTCGTCGTCGTCTTTCCGGCATCGATATGGGCGATGATGCCAATATTTCGGTAGCGTTCTAACGGATACTCGCGTGTCATAATCTGCTGTGATCCAGGATCTTCCTAGATCTTGTCCTCACTTACCAACGGTAATGGGCAAAAGCACGATTCGCCTCTGCCATACGGTGTGTGTCTTCGCGTTTCTTGATCGCCGCGCCAGTCTTATTCGCGGCATCCATCAATTCCCCGGCGAGCCTCTCGGCCATCGTTTTGCCGGGACGTGCCGTTGCTGCGCCAAGAATCCATCGCATCGCTAACGCTGTGCGCCGCGATGGTCTAACTTCCACAGGGACCTGATATGTTGCGCCACCTACTCGACGAGGTTTTACCTCAAGCGTTGGAGTGACGTTCTGAATTGCTTCCTCGAAAACCTCAAGTGCCGGACGTTTAGTACGCTCCTCTAAAATATCAAGGGCATCATATAGTATCCGTATGCTGATACTCTTCTTCCCCTTCTTCATTAACCGGTTGATCATCCCGGTTACAAGCGTGCTGTTGTAACGAACGTCAGGTTCAATTTTCCGCTTCTGTGGTTTCGAACGTCTCATCGCTTTCCCTGTGCGCTTTCCTTGATTTTGAAATCGGTCTTTTACTAATTTATGACCAATCTGCTAAGAGCTTATTCTGTCGGTTTCTTCCCACCGTACTTCGAACGTCCCCGCCTGCGATCCTCAACGCCAACACTGTCAAGGGTGCCGCGTACAATGTGATAACGCACACCTGGCAGATCTTTCACCCTACCTCCGCGCACGAGTACAACGGAGTGTTCCTGAAGTGAATGACCTTCGCCGGGGATATAAGCGGATACCTCAATGCCATTCGTGAGACGCACCCTTGCCACCTTCCGCAATGCGGAGTTGGGTTTTTTCGGAGTTTGTGTTTTTACCTGTGTACAAACGCCGCGTTTCTGTGGTGCGCCCTTCGGAAGCATGATGCGCCGCTGCTTCGTCGAATTATAGATATACTGCAGCGCCGGCGACTTGCTCTTCGAACGCTTCTCTTTACGTCCTTTTCGAACCAATTGATTTATCGTAGGCACAGTCTGCCTCCAGACAATGACGGGGCTAGATGCCCCAGCTCACAAGCCAGTAAGGGAGGCCATCGGACGTGCGCGATGGCCTCGCCTGATAACTCCTGTATTCAATTCAGGCAGTGTTCAAACCATCTGCCTGTGTCGAAAATCAATGACCAAGAATTTTACCATGCGCTCAAAAGAGCGTCAAGGAATGAGACTAAGCGTAACCCCAGGGATATAACACTAGAATTTCGGGTTCATATCCAGCAACCCAAGACCCAGACGGGGTGGACGTGAACGCTCATCCTCTTTCCCAAACCTGATCATCTCACCTTCGTCCGTGATTGCCTCAACAGATAGACCAAGGCTTTGTAGTTCTTTTACTAGGACACGGAAAGAAGCAGGGATCCCAGGTTCGTTTACATGCTCGCCCTTGACGATGGCTTCATATGTCTTCACCCGACCCTGGACAT
>JAUWFP010000203.1 GCA_030606845.1 Anaerolineales bacterium
GGGAGCACACGGAGAGCTGACGGGGATCCTCATCATTCGGGCATACCATCAAGACCGCGGAGATAAAGAACGTAATAAGATTCTCATCCCCGACTCAGCGCATGGGACCAACCCTGCCAGCACGACGATGAGCGGGATGGATGTGATCGAAATTCCCTCCGACGCCCGCGGCAATATAGACTTGGATGAACTCAAGAAACATTGTGACGAGAGCGTCGCCGGTTTGATGCTCACCAATCCCAATACGCTAGGGCTTTTCGAAGAAAATGTTAAGGAAGTTATCGATCTGGTCCATGGATGCGGCGGTCTGATTTACGGTGATGGGGCGAATATGAATGCCCTGCTCGGCGTGGTTCGGCCAGGCGATCTCGGCATTGATGTACTCCACTACAATCTCCATAAGACTTTCTCCACACCGCACGGCGGTGGTGGTCCAGGTTCGGGTCCCGTAGGTGTCGTCGAGAAGCTGGTCGACTTTCTTCCGGATCCGGTGGTGGGGATTGTTGATGAAGGCGATGAAGCCAAACCGCCATTGTACGGGCTTATTACACCTGAAAAGAGCATCGGTAGAGTCAAGGCTTTCCACGGACATTTCGGCGTCATCTTGCGTGCATACACCTATATGCGCGTACTGGGGAAATCGGGACTTCGGGCGGTATCTGATTATGCAGTGCTGAATGCCAATTACCTACTGGCGAAACTGCGCGATACCTACAAAGTCCCCTTCGACCGCATCTGTATGCATGAGTTCGTCGCCGAAGGGCACTGGGACGATGCGCCAGATATCCATGCCCTGGATATCGCCAAGCGGTTGATGGACTACGGGTTCCATCCCCCGACGAATTACTTCCCGCTGATTGTGCCCGAAGCACTCATGATCGAGCCCACCGAGACGGAAAGTAAAGAGAGCCTCGATGCCTTCATAGAAGCGATGCTTGCGATAGCGACGGAAGCCCGCGAGGATCCTGAGACCCTGAAGAGTGCTCCACATAAAACGTTGTTTGGGAGAATGGACGAAGTGCAAGCCGCTCGGCAGTTGGTGCTGTGCTGCCGCCCACTTTATCTGGATAATCCTGATAGCAAATAGTGGTCTCTGGACGATGAATTCCAGGACGAATATTTGAACTCGCACCCAAAAAGCAAAGCGCCTGCCCAGGACCGGGCAGGCGCTTTGTCCCCGATGAAAAAAGAGGCCTCGGTTCCCCAATGAATCCGAGGTCAAGAAACTGCAATGATCCTCTATATTATATGAGAGTATTCTCAATGAAGTCTGAACCCGCAGGTGTCAAAGGTAGTTTCGAGGCAATTGCGGAATGCGGTAGAATGAAATCACCGAAACGAGGTTCTCCAAATGGCCCGTAAACCAGATGCGGTCATCCGTGAGGTAAAGAAGCGGGAGACCGTCCAAATCCATTTGCCGGATAATGGCATCCTTGAAGGTCCCAGGGGAAGTCAACTGGAGACATTCCTCAAAGCGCTCACACCACCTGCGCCGATCGTAGGCGCTGTGGTTAACGGCGAATTACGTGAACTAACGTACCCGATCGAGATGGACTCCCGCGTTCGACCGGTAACGATGGGATCAGCTGATGGCATGCGCATCTACCGCCGTTCATTGACCTTTCTATTGGCGGCGGCCTTTGAGGAACTCCAGCCAGATGCGAGATTGACTGTGGATCATTCCGTCTCCTCGGGGGGATATTACTGCGAAGTAAGCGACCACGATCCACTCACCAAAGGGGAGCTTCAGAAGGTTGAAGATCGAATGCGAGAACTCGTCGATGAAAATCTGCCGTTTGCCAAGACGGTCACTTCAATTGATGAGGCGATCGAACACTTCACCAAGAGAGCGTATAAAGATAAAGTTAGACTGCTGACGCATCGGAAGAAACCACACTTGGTTCTCTATCAACTAAAATCACACCGGGATTACCACCATGGATATATGGTTCCCTCGACTGGATATCTCCAATGGTTCGCTCTGCATAAAACCGGCCGTGGCTTTACATTGCGCTTTCCGAGACGACACCAACCCAAAAAACTCCTGCCGCTTCCGGATTACTCGAAACTGTTGGATACATTCCGGGAATATGGAAACTGGCTGCATACATTGGGGATTTCCAGCATCGGTGCGTTGAACGATGCCATCCTCGCCGGACGGGCGAGGGAGGTGATCCTCGTGTCTGAAGCCTTGCACGAAGGGCGGATTGCCGAAATCGCGGCGAGAATTAGCGAGGAACACGAGACGACACGGTTGATCCTTGTTGCAGGTCCGTCCGCTTCCGGAAAGACAACATTCTCAAAGCGGCTCTCGGTTCAATTGCTGGTGCGTGGTTTGTCACCGTTCCCGCTCGAAATGGATCATTATTTTGTCGATCGCGATAAGACGCCGGTTGATAAAAAAGGTGAATTTGACTACGAATCATTGAAGGCGCTCGATCTTGAACGGCTGAACCATGACTTGCAGAAGTTGATACAGGGAGAGCGAGTACAACTACCAGATTATAATTTCATTACCGGGCGACGCGAGCCAGGCGAGGAAGTGAAGCTGGCTCCCGATCAACTGATTATCCTGGAGGGTATCCACGGGCTCAATCCAGAGCTTATCCCGGAGGTCCCTTCCGAGAACACCTTTAGAGTTTATGTATCCGCGCTGACCCAGCTCAACTTAGATAGCTTGAACCGAGTATCCACAACGGATACACGTCTTATCCGCCGTATTGTGCGTGATGCTGCGCGGCGGGGATATTCTGCGGCGGAGACGATCCGCCGCTGGGAGTCTGTGCGGCGCGGCGAGAAACGCTATATCTTCCCATTCCAGGAAAACGCCGATGTGATGTTCAATTCCGCATTGATGTATGAAGGCTCTGCCCTTGCGCCGCTTGCAGAACCTTTGATTCGGCAGGTTCCCTTCGGGACAGAGGAGCATGTGGAGGCGAAACGCCTACTCACATTCCTGGATTGGTTCATACCCATCGACACCAGGCTGATCCCGGACAACTCGATTATGCGCGAGTTCATCGGTGGATCGATCCTTGAGGAGTTCAACCCCTGGCTGGCGCCGTGAGCCTGGGAACTAGGGACTGAAAGTCAATTGAAATTGATCGAGGACCTGGATGAATTCCATTGGCAGCCGTGCATGCACGGCTGTTTTAGTATTGCCATTGAATCACAACGCTTCACAGAAAAGCGGGGTGGTTTTGGGGGTGAGGTTCAAACACAGAGCCGATGATGTCGCCCGTGGTCGCTCCGAGCATAAACAGGACTCGGTGGGCAGATCCCTATCTACCAATCATCACTCACGAGAGGTGGGTGGCGCCGGCGTTTCTTCATGCTGTGGTGCTTCTTTTGCTGCAGGCGCCTCTCTTTTACACCCCTCGGTGGCTTGGTCTTCATCCTACGCTTGGGTACCTGCGCCGCCCGACGGATCAAATGAGCCAATCGCTGGCGCGCCTCCTGCCGGTTTCGCTCCCGCGAACGGGAGGAATGTGCAGTGATAATCAGCACTCCTTCTTTGGTCAGGCGTTTTCCGGCGATTTGCTCCAACCGATTTTTAACCCCCGGTGAAAGCGAAGTAGATCTGCGGACATTGAAACGCAGCTGCACGCTGGTTGCAGACTTATTTACATGCTGCCCTCCAGGACCGGGTGATTGAATATTACGCTCCTTGAGCTCCCGTTCGTCGAGGGTGATCGTCTCAGTTACACGCACAAAGACCTCAACTTTTCGTTAATCACCGACGAAGTTATTTTGAAAGCTCGGGGAGGTCGTTCCCATAGAATCGAATCCAAAATCGCTGCGTTCGGTGAACTTTCTGCGGTCAGGTGGGCTGGGCAACAAATCCCTTTAGAACACAAACGGGATCATCCGCCAGGTGTGTTTCTGGTAATCTACGTAAACCTCTCCAAACCGGCCTAGATTCTCCTCTTCCTCATACACCGTCGTCGCCATCAAGAACGCCGTAGCGCCAAGAGCGATCCCCGCAGCAGTCCAGGTTGGGTGTTTAAAGAAGACGCCCCAACCAAAGATGAGCAGCGATGTATATAGAGGGTGTCGGATGGTACGGAAGACACCAGAGTCAACAAGTTGTGTCGTCGTTTCGATACCATCCGTTGGCTGACCATACTTGTGCAGCATCCAAAAGCCGGGGATTGCGAGGGCAATTGATCCGAGCAGTAGAATCCAGGAGATGACCTGCTGAGGTGAGAATGGTGCAAAGAACCATGAGGGGCTGTTTACATACACGAGCAGGAGCAGCGCCTCAAACGCGAGCAAGCGGAAAAATCGGTAGGAGCGAGGCTTGAATCGCGGTCGACCTGAGAGGATCACCGCACCGAGTCCAAGGATGATGAAGAGAATGGAACGCATTGGAATATCCTGTTGGCGTCGGTCTGTATTCTAGCCTCAGAATGCATATGTTGAAACTGTTATTTCACGCGGGCCCTTCTATGGTTCTAGGAACATTCACTTCGCGCTACAGTTTCACATCACTTAAAGCATCGCTTCAGGGATTTCTCACCCCCTCTGGGGGGTTCGAAATGACACATCGGGCAATGACCTTTTCTTGTCTGTCATTTCGAGCGGAGCGAGAAATCCCTGGGATGATTCTCATACGAACCCTTCTATGGTTCTAGGAACATTCACTTCGCGCTACAG
>JAUWFP010000108.1 GCA_030606845.1 Anaerolineales bacterium
CCATGACGAATAAAGTGCTTGTCGTCGATGATGATAAAACTCTGCTGCGCTTCGTCTCTGAATACTTAAAGAAAGAGGGTTTTCAGGTTGCGATCGCAGACCGGGGACAGAAGGCGCTGCGCCAATTTTACAAGGAGCGTCCAGAGATTGTGCTTCTGGATGTCATGATGCCCGGGATGGATGGCTGGGAGGTTTGCGCCCGACTCAAGGAGTTGGCCGATGTGCCTGTAATCCTGCTCACGGCCAAGACCGCGGAAGCAGACAAGCTGCGCGGCTTCCGTCTCGGCGTTGACGACTACATCACCAAGCCCTTCAGCATGGCCGAGCTTGTTGCCCGCATTCAGGCTGTGCTCGCTCGAACACAGTCGGACAGCGAGGATGATGTCCTCTTCGCTGGAGTGATTGCTGTGGATATGCTAAAACGCGAGGCGCGCATAGAGGATCGAGTGCTCGACCTCACTCCAACAGAATTTCGACTTCTCGCCGCTCTCGCTCGCCGTTCCGGAGAAGCAGTTTCGCAGGATGATCTGATCGCAGATGTTTGGGGGGAGATGAGAGTTAAGAGCGGCAGTGCGCTGCGACGTTATATCTGGCTTCTGCGCCGGAAAATTGAACTCGACCCAGAGAACCCTGCGCGGCTGGTCACTGTCCGGGGCTACGGCTACCGCCTGGAGACGTAAGCCCTCGGCACTTGCTTATAATAATTTGTCCACCCTAGGAATCGATCACCGGGGTCGACACACGGGTCAGCCCATAACCTCCCGCAGGTTTCAAACCTGCGGGAGGTTTTTAGACCTGCATCAGATTTTCCATTCATATTGCAAGGCGCAGGCTGTGTCTGTGACCGGAAGCAGAACTTCCTGACTCAACATATTGCAGAAGTGTTGTGGACTGGGCCGGGGTAGTTTAACTAAGGGATTTCTGGTTGTCAGTTAACCTGATGATGATAATCTCGAGCATTACTTGATGCAGCTCCCGCCTGAAAGCTGCGAGAATCGCTGCTCTCTGGGCTAGTTCAGAATGACACCACACAATAACATCTATGATTTAATCCGAAAAATAGGCGCTTAGTTGTTGATGTAAATTAATCGAGGGAGTATCCGGCGTGTTCTCAAGAGGATAGACCTCACTCCCCAGATGACCGCATGGCTCTGGAGGAGCAAGGTCTACTCGGAAAATTTACTGAACGATCGGCGCTACTGCAGCAACTCAAAGGTCACAGTCACGCGGGCGTTGATCGAGATTTGGCCAGGGGCGAATGCGCCGTCGAAATCCGAGGAGGGTCCGGATGCGTTCTGCACGACGTTCTGCGACATCCCTGCGGAGCGAGAACCCCACCAACCGTAGCCGTACCAGGACCACCAGCCGACGTGGTCTTCGTAAATTGACTTAGGTTTGCCGACGGAGATCGAGAGCACACCCGCCATCGCCTCGGCTTTTTCGCCAGCAGCCTGAACGGCTAATGCCCGCGCCTGGTCTCGATATTTTCTCAGCTCTGATGTGCGGAAATCGATCCCGTGAACGTTGGTGGCCCCGGCTTCGGTGACCGCTGTCAATAAATCCTCGAACACATCAATATCACGCAGGATGACCACAATTGTGCGGCGCACATAATACCCGGTGATATCCGTGTAGGGGTAGGAATCTTCGTGCCTGGGCTCGATACTGATGTAGTCTGTTTGGATGTCCTTTGCTGCAACTGAATAGCGTTTGGTGATGTTGATGACCTCCTGAACGCTGCTGTCATTTCTTCGTTTCGCTACGCTCAACTCCCGATGGAAATTTTCCACTCCTAACGTGATAAGAACCTCATCGGGCACCACCTTCACGACGGCTTCTCCGGAGACCGTTATCACTCCGGGGTCTGGCTCTACCTGAGTGGGCAGGCCAACCGCGCCGACCATAAAAAAGGCACATACAACCGCTAGAATCAATCCCGGTGCTTGTTTCATCGTTCGAACCTCCTTCTTAGTGAATATTCTCGTTTATGTGACAACACTTTGAGATCAGCTATCTTGATAAGTGCGTGCTGCAACTGTAGGTATAGCGATGCTCTGTGTCTTGGTCCCGCCCGAACGGAGGCAATTCAGCGTCAAGTTCATGGCAAATGGCGCAATGCTCTAAAGGCACCTTTGTGGTAATTACACATCCTGGCACATATCGAGCGAGTAGATTATGTGTGAATGAAGCCCTTTTCAATAACGTGCTGGAATAAACACCGCATATATACTCCCTTTCGCGAACCACGCGTATTGCTCCGATGACGGCTTGCAGGAGCAGGTAAAATTAAACAGGTTTGGCATCTTGTGCTTGACGCGGGAATATTTTATGGGGGGCTGGGTGAAATGCGTTGGGTTTTACTAGTTGAGGCCGCGTAGTGAATCGATGCGTTTTGTTATTGAAATTATGGAAAGGTTAGGTTCCTATGGTTGAGATCCATCTTTACGGAAAGCTCAGGCGGCATGCACCTGGCAGCAGTCCTTCAAGGGACAGTGTGATTATTGTCGATCCAATGGAGGAGGAAACAATTGAGATGCTTCTCGAGCGGGCGGGAATAGGGGCTGACGAAATCTATCATATCTTTCTAAACTCGAAACTGCTCGCGACCCATAATGCGATGGCAAATTGGTTGGGCTATCATCAGGTCCGAGAATCTCCGTTTGACTGGGACTTGAAAGTGCCGGTGAAGGATGGCGATCGTATTGGTTTATTCGGGGAAGATATGGCTGCTCTGGTTGTCTGATTCATCATAAGAAATAGACCACATCTCTTCAGGGTTTAGAGAGCAACCCGGCGCGGTATCATCTAGGCAGGAAAAAAGACGGGGCGAGATTTTTCTCGCCCCGTCTCAGTGACCAACACTGGGAAAAGGTTTTCCTCTTCCTGCTATCCCCCCGCAATCGCTGGAGCGAAAGCAATCCGATCGCCGTCTTCGACGATCTCATCCAGCTCGGTTATCACGTGATTACGAATGACTATTTTCACTTCATCAGCAGGAAGACCCAATATCTGTATCAGATCCGCGGGGGTGGCGCCAGGATCAACTTTGATATATTTGGAGCCACCCACGGGCAGATCTGGGAGATACTTTCTCAGCGTCGCAAAAACCGTGACCTCAACCTGCATCTCCGCTAATCTTCGTGCACCCAAGCGAAAACCTTATCCAGTTCCTCGTCCGTCATGGACCATACTACATCATGTGGAGGCAGCTTCTCATAGCGCATGAATTCCGGTAGACGGTCATCCTCTTTGGTGAAGCCGGCCCGCTCATTGAATAGGCGTTCCATTTTGAGGACCTCTTTGCCCAGCGCTATTGCGTCGTCACCGGTGAGATCTATGCCCATTACCCCAGCGACCGTATCTACCATTCCCTCAAAGCCTGTCTGAATGTCAAGGATTGGGAAGGCGATGAACAGGCAGTAGCCGCTGCTGTCGATAAAGGCTGTTGATGCCTGGAAGGCGAGTGATAAATCCGCCTTGCCTTCATCTGTCAGGGGGTCAAGCTTGCCGCTGACGCCTGCGATCTCAGGAGCGATGGTGTAGCCGGATGTGTGATCCGCCCCCATAGTCGAGGTGGCGTAGGTTACACCGATGCCCTTAATAGCCCGCGGTTCGTAGGCTGGCATCGACTGGCCTTTAACCGTCGGTACCCGGTGAACGCCGAAAGCCTTAGCTGTGGCCTCTACACCCTGACCGAGTATGCGACCCATTGGTGTCTTATTCCGGATCTCATTGAACAGCTTCAAAGCCCCTTCTGCGTCGCCGAACTCGAGTAACCCGCCTTCCATCGCAATCGCGATTGAATTGCCCGCCTCGATCGTGTCCAGACCTAGATCGTTGCATTCCCGTGTCATTCGAGCGATGATGTCCAGATTATCGATCCCGCAATTGGCGCCTAAAGCCCAGGCGGTCTCGTACTCAAGGCATGAGACCAACGCCTCTCCTGATTCATCGGGATATATGTTGGAACACTGGATGATGCATCCCGGATGGCATCCGTGGCCTGTCATCCCTTTCCCGTCCCGCTTCTCCACAACCTCGGCAATCGCCTCTCCAGAGATCTTCGCCGCGCCTTCAAATTGGCCGGCGCTGAAGTTGCGCGTCGGCAGGCCTCCCGCTTCGTTGACGATATTCATCAAGACATCAGTGCCGTATGCGTTTAACCCGCCGTCTTTCTTGGTCAGCGCGTGCTCCTGTATCGCTTCCGTTAAATTCTTCCTACCCTTTTCAAAGAGCTCCTTATTGGCTATGTCTACACCTGGCCCGCCGGCATCATCGATCACGATTGCCTTGATGCCGCGTGCGCCAAGGACCGCACCCAAGCCGCCGCGTCCAGCATAGCGACCGGGTTTGTTCTCCGGATCGTTGACGGAGATACCGGCGTTGGAGAGTTTCATCTCACCAGCCTGACCGATTCCGATCACAGCTGTCTTGGGATAATCCTTCCAAAGGATTTCATCGATTTCATACATCCCTTTGCCCATGAGATCAGAAGCGTCTTTGAACTCCACGCCATCCTTAGTGATCACCAGGTAGTACCACTGATCCTTTGCAGGAGTTCCCTCCAGGATAATGGCTGCCAGACCGAGTTTGGCGATTTTTTGCCCTGAGAGACCTCCTGCGTTGCTCTCTTTGATCGTCCCCGTTAGAGGGCTTTTTCCTCCAAAAGAGGTGCGGCCGCTGCTGGGTGCAGCAGGTGTCCCAGTGACCCATCCCGGGGCGATGACCACTTTGTTGTTGGGCCCTAAGGGATGGCAGGTGGGGGGGATCTCCTCAAAAACGATGGCCGATGTCATCCCTCTCCCACCCCACTTTGCCCACTTTTTTGGTACATCTTCGTAGGTGGCTTTTTGATTTGACATGTTGATACGTACTATCTTTCTTGTCATGGCTCCCTCCTTGGATATCTCGGTCTTAATTGTGTTTATTCCTCGGTGGCTTTATAGATATTGTGCATCGCACCTTTTTCGTTCAAAGCTCGCGCCAAGGCATCTGACATACGGACGCCGTCACGATATTGATAGGGCCACATGTGTTGGATTGAAAAAATCCCCACATGGTCGCCCTCACACAACGACTCCTCACGCGCTGCGTCAAATCCCGGGACATCGCAGAGAATTGCATTCTTAAAAACATACCCTTTTTCCTCAGCGGAAATCCCCAGCTTATCTTGCAGGTCACCGATGGTTGGATCTCCATCGAGCATAATTTCGGTTTGAGCTACATGATGACCGCCAGCGTGTTTCGCAATATCACCATAAAGTGAAATGTTTATCGTGATAGAAGGCATTGATAATTCCGATGAGTTAGATTTTGCGATTGTTTTTCAATAAAACTCCTCAGCAACCCTCCTTGAGAAAGCCCTAGTTGTATCACCGGGATCAGCGCGCTCTAAAGGAATTGCCGTATATTCCGGATAATCGTCTTGTACCTTAATATGGTATAGGAAAAACAAGGAGTGTCAAGAAAATAGTACGACAATCGCCGTTGATTAATTCGGCTAAGGTAACAATCAACCGCTATTCCGCATGAAATGTCACAAATAAGGCGCAAATGGGGCGATCGACAATTCATTCAGGATCGGAAAAATTCCCACGAGGTCGGCTGGTTGTATCTGAAGGGGTATTTCAGTCTCCGTCCTGCCAGACTCCATTTGAACCACCCCGCTTTAAAGAAGCGACCAGCCACCCCATCTCCCGGGTTGCAGCTTGATACAGGCGTAGCAATGGAGTTATGCTCCATGGCCGTCTTGTTCCTACACTATGTACAAGGTTGTTTTATTTATTAGGGGAGGTCAGAAGTTGGGAATACGAGTACCACCGTTGTGCCCGGGTTTCCTGTGCCATCCCAATCTGGTGAGGGGCTCAAGAGTTGAATATGGCCGCCGTGGGCATCCATTATGGCCCGTGCGATCGAAAGACCCAGGCCGCTTCCACCATGGTCTCTCGAGCGGGAATAATCCGCCCGATAGAAGCGTTCAAAAACGTGGGGGAGGTCTTCGGCGGGTACTCCTGTTCCTCGGTCTTGCACCCAGATCACGATATGTGGCCCGGGCCGTAACGCTGGCTTGAAGGCCTCACCCTTTAATGATGCAGGGTAACTCCCACCGCTGGGGTTTGGATCCTGTTTCTTTTGGTTAGCATCTCGCAATGTGACGAGAATTTCTTCGTCGGCTGGAGAATGCTTCAGTGCATTATCCAGAATATTGGTGAGCACCTGGTCGATGCGATCATGATCTGCGGTCACCATGATCGGTGTTTTGGGGAGTTCTATTTGGATATGTATTCCGCGCCTCTTCGCTTCAGGGGAAAGCTTCGTCTTCGTATCCTCGAGTAATTTCCTGAGATCGAGACTTTCGAGTTTGAGTTTCATTCCCCCGGCATCGACTCGGGTGAGGGTGAGTAAGTCATTCGTCATGCGAATGAGCCTGTCGGTCTCTCGCTCAATTGAGTTGAGGAAGCGATCCCTCACCTCGGGATCTTCAACCGCTCCATCCTGCAGCGATTCTGTCAACCCTTTTATTGCCGTCAGTGGGGTGCGGAGTTCGTGAGAGACGTCGGATATGAACTGAGTTCGCAGCTTTTCGGTTTCAAGCAAACGATTGCGCATGCTTTCGAACGTCCGACTGAGTTGGCCCAATTCGTCGGACCGCTCGACGGGAATCGGGATATCGAATACGCCGGCTTGCATCCCGCGCGCCGCGCCTGCCAACTCATTTACAGGGCGTAAAAGGTTCCGGCTTAAGGAAAACGCGAGCAAGCCTGCAAGCGGTATGGCGATGCCGACCGCCAGAATAAGTCTCGTTCGCAGATCGGTCAGAACGGCCGTGATGTCTCGTAATGGGTGACCGAGAAGAAGGACGGCCACCGTTTCATCTTGTTGAAGCAGGGGGGTGGCGACGAAAAGCCAGTCCTCATCCTTGATCTTATCTACGCTGCTGGTGATCTGTCCGCCGAAAGCATCTTGCGTGGCGGGGATCTCTTTATAGGGCTCCAGGTCGAGATCTGCAGATGCGATGACAGTCGCCCCCTCCTGGTCGATGAGCAGGAACCGGGTTTCTGTTGTGGAGCTGAGTTCGATTGTAAATTCT
>JAUWFP010000299.1 GCA_030606845.1 Anaerolineales bacterium
GGGAGATCTTCTTGGATGATCTTATGGCAGTGTCCGCAAGAGGGGGAATAGAACAGAATCGCTTGAACGACGGGTCCGTCATCAGCCGATGCAGGGGTTGTTATGGGTACGATGATGGCAAGAATGATGAGTATGCGTATCAGACGGTTCATTACAACTCCTGATCTTTGAGCAAGATGAGCAACATTATACCGCCGGTCTGCGCTGCCAGAGCGACCAAAGTGCGCCCAAGCTCTCCTCTAACCTCTGGTGAAGCGCCTCGCCCCCGTTCGAGGTTACATCGTCAGCGTTTTCGAAGTTTGCGTAAGGCACCTGGAGGTCCTGGATGGATAGGTATTGCGGATCCCCTCCAGAGAAGCTCGACCAATCATCCTCCCTGTAGAGGCGCTCCAGTTTTTCATCCGGTAGCCCATGCTCGAGGATACTGTCCGGTCGTTCGGGGTTGAAGCGGGCGCGGTTTTTCCGCAGTGATTCTTCATAGGTGACATCGACATACAAACAAGCAGCTAGGCTTAAAATCTCGCGGCTAAGGTGCTTGTATGCTGCTTCATACCCGCCATGATCGGCGCCGCGCGAAAATTCAAGGACTACGGTGTGGTCTTCAGGCGTGTCCCTCTGCCATTTCTCATACTCGAGGGAGAGCCGTTGGATAAGCAAATGCCATAGATCGTTGGTCAGGAAATAGCTGTCGGCTGTCGTGTGCAGTCGAGGCTGATGAAAGATCGTCTCCAGGAGGTGGTCCTCCTCGAACCACGCCCAGATCATAGGAAAGTCATCCAGGATGTGGAGCGGACCAATATGGAAGCGTGCGATTCGCTCATCCACAGGTGTCGTTTTAAGCGCGTGGATGATCTCGCTTTTCCCGGCCGCCGGCCTTGCGTTGAGGATTAATACTGGGAAGAAGGTCTCTGACATGGTTGTTAAGCTCCTTGTTTGTTATGGGGATTCTCACGACATTCCTCGATGGCGTCAAGTGTACGCTGGGATTATGAGCCGCGGCGCCGTCATGATAGAATGCCTTTATTACGCCAAAACAACTCCAATCATCACCGTCGACGATTGGAAACCCCGACTCGAAGATAGATTTCAAGATGAGAGTGAGGCGAATTTGTCCGGTGCCCCCGAGTGTATTTTTTGTGAAATTGTTTCTGGGAAAGCAGAGGCCAGTATCGTGTTTAGGGACGAGCAGGTGACGGTCTTTATGGATATTCACCCTGTTAATCCAGGCCACTTACTCGTCGTCCCCAACGAACACGCATCGGGCATTGACGACGTTCCTGAAGCCGTTTGCGCGCGAATGTTCATCGTCGGCCGGCAGATGGCCAGAGCATTGCGGCGATCCGGCTTGCGCTGCGAGGGCGTTAATCTGTATCTAGCAGATGGCGCAGCCGCAGGGCAGGATGTTTTTCATAGCCATTTACATGTCATTCCCCGTTTCCGGGGCAACCCCGGAAGTTTAGGTCTGCAAGCGGATTTTTCCGTGGTGGCATCTCGCGATGAATTGGAAGTACAAGCGGAGGCGATACGTAACTCGTTTGATGCGGCAGGCGATGTGGTCTAAAGATTGAGAATCTCGACATGAAGTGTCTATAATAGGAGAACCTATGGGAAGTATTCAAAACATATGTATCTACTGCGGCTCCAGCGATCAAATAAAAGCTGAGTATCTCCAGGCGGCGGTCGATATGGGCACCGCGCTTGTCGAGCGGGGCTTTAGGCTCATCTACGGGGGAGGCGGAACGGGCATGATGGGCGCGCTCGCAGATGCAGTGCTCGAGAACGGAGGCGAAGTTATTGGCATTATTCCAACGATGTTTGAAACACCTGAGCTTCTCCACACCGGCTTAACAGAGCTGATCGTGGTTGATGATATAAATACGCGTAAGACGCGCATGGCTGAGATGTCAGACGCCTTCGTCGCTCTTCCTGGCGGGTTCGGAACCTTCGATGAGTTATTTGAGATACTCACCTGGTCACAGATCGGCTTGCACAGAAGTCCCGTCGGAATACTAAATACGCTAGAATACTTCGCCCCGCTTTTGACCGTTATCGAACATGCTCGAAAAGAGGGGTTCATCTACAATGAGCATATTGAGCTGTTGATAACCGAATCGGATTCGCAGGCCCTATTAACCCGCATGGAAGCGTTTGAGCGCCCTCAAAATCTCGAGAGATGGGTGCAGCGCCCGGAAGAGCACTAAAGGGGGTAAGGCGAGATAAAAACACAATATTAGCCGGATTGATTTGATCTATATATTGAAAGCGGGATAAGTTACATCGATATGGGTGATTGGTTAATAACACTTGAAGGTTCTGAGAGGGACGTTGAATTTCTTGTGCAATTTCTTTCTCAGTCACCTTTTAGTGTAGTGGATGGTCCTACTGGCAAGGCGCTGACTCTCCCTGGTCTCCCGCGTGACGCTGATAGTGAAGCGGTTCAGGTTGCGGCGAATACCTTGATTGAAATCGTTAATGGAGCCACGCGCCTTTACAATGATCGATTTGATAGCGTGCGCTTTGTAAAAGTATCAAGATTGGGTGATGACGGTAAATGGCAGGGGTATGGATATCTCACTGTCGGACCGAGATCAACTCATTTGACTGTCTATCGAGAAGGTGATGACACCCTTGCTCATTGGGTCTCTACTGGCCTTCTCGATGAAGACGTCGGACGAGCCTTGGGTTTATTTGGTTCATTGGAGCCAACTTGGAAGAATCTCTATCTCGTTTTTGAAGTGATCGTAGAAAGTATAGGTGGCCAGAATGCGTTAGAGGCAAAAGGTTGGGTTCCTGCCTCAGATATTAGACGGTATAAGCAAACGGCGAACTCGTATCGGGCAATTGGTAGAGAGGCTCGTCATGCAAAGTTGAGTTTTCAACCACCACCCAATCCGATGTCACTAAATGAAGCCCATGAGCTTGTAAGAACAATACTCTCAGTTTGGCTAGAGGAGAGGAATATTAACTCTGGCTAACCCCTCACTGGAGCAGACTTGGGATGCGCAGCGATTTGCTAGTGAAGTTGTATGATGTGAGAGTGCAGAAAAGATATCAGTCTGGGCGCCCCAGGCTGCTC
>JAUWFP010000136.1 GCA_030606845.1 Anaerolineales bacterium
ATTTTCACGATCTTCGCCTACCGCATACACCCCAAGGAAATTACCAAGGCTAATCTCGCTTTTACGCTTAGCTTGCTCTTCATTATCATCACCCTTAGCATGCAGGCCCTGATACCTGGTCGAACCGTGTTTCCCTATATCTTCCCATATGCCGCTCTACCGATTCTGGTCACAGTCTTTTTTAGCCCCAGCTTGGGGGTGATGATTTCACTCCTCATCGGCATCGTAGCAGGTTTTCTAGCGCCCCGTGGTCTCGAACTCGCACTATATGCCATCATCAACGGAATCCTTGCATCGTTGATGATCAAGCGCGCCGAACGATTGAGTTCATTCGCCACCGCTGGGTTTGCTGCCGCCATGGGTTCCGCCCTTGTAATTGTTATCTTCCGCCTCCCAGATCCCGCCATGGACGTCATTGGCAAGACAACTATCTTGGTATCTTCACTCGTCAGCGGTTTGCTTTCTGCTAGCCTTGGCTTTGGTTTACTCCTTATCATTGGCAATCTTTTAGGCATAACAACGAATCTGCAGCTGCTCGAGCTCTCCAGACCGGACCATCCGCTGCTACAACAAATCCTGCGCGAGGCTCCTGGCACCTACCAACATAGTCTTCAAGTAGCAAACCTGGCGGAACAAGCCGCACGCGAGATTGGGGTGAACACCCTGCTCACCCGGGTTGGCGCTCAATATCATGACGTAGGGAAATCCCTTCATCCACAATTCTTCATTGAGAATCAAGTGCCCGGACAAAACATCCACGAGCAGCTAGACCCGAAGACAAGCGCCAACATCATCCTTTCCCACGTCCCCGAAGGTTTGTCTCTGGCGCGCAAACATCGTATCCCGCAGAGCATCCAAGCCTTCATCGCCGAACATCACGGGACGCTGAGAGTCTCCTACCAGTATCGTGAAGCACTCGAAGCTATTGGTGGAGATGCCGAAAAGGTGGATAAGCGAGACTACACCTACAAAGGACCTGTTCCACGTTCTCGAGAGACCGCGTTGCTTATGCTCGCTGATGGCGCGGAAGCTGCCGTTCGGGCCAAGAAACCCCAAAGTGAAGAAGAAATCAATGAGATTGTTCAGTGGATAATCAGCAACCGCATGGAAGAAAAGCAACTCGACAAGACGGATCTCACTTTACGGGATCTTGCTACCATTCGGCGATCCTTCGTTAAAACACTTACAAACATCTATCACCCGCGAATCCAGTACCCTAAATCACCTGCGGAGAACAATCAAAGCCAGGAAGATACGCAGCCTGTGCAATCCACTTAGATGGAACCCTCATGACCCATCTGGCTCATGTTAAGTCCACCAGCGAATACAGTGAATTCACATCAGATGTAGAACGAGCAGCGCTAGCCGCGTTGGACGGGGAGAAGGCTGAAAGCGGCGCGCTCACAATCGTCCTTGCCGATGAAACCCAGATGCAGACGTTAAGCCGAGAATTCTCCGGAAAAGACATTCCCACAGACGTGCTCTCTTTCCCCGACGGCACCATTGACCCGGATCTTAACCTGATGTATTTCGGTGACATCGTAATTGCCGTGCCGATAGCACAAGAGCAGGCCAAGCGCGCAGAACACTCAACAAACGACGAGCTGATGTTGCTGACCGTACATGGCACATTACATTTGCTAGGATTTGACCACATTCTCCCGCAGGAAAAGGATCGGATGTGGGCTCACCAAGAACGAATTCTAGACCAATTAGGAATCACGATCCAATCACCGGAATGAAACGGATGACATCTCCCAAGAGAGCCCAATCCCGTCTTGCCTCCTTCCAGCACGCATTTGCAGGCTGGCTGTACGTTATTCGCACTCAGCGAAATGCCTGGCTACACGCCCTGGCTTCAATTATGGTTTTTGCAGTCGCAATTTGGGTGGGTCTAGACAGGCTCTCTGGGGCAATACTCCTTATTACGATTGGATTAGTCTGGGTCTCGGAATTTCTAAATACAGCACTCGAGGCCATCGTCGACCTGGCAAGTCCCGAGATTCACCCGCTTGCACGGGTTGGAAAAGATGTCGGTGCAGCAGCAGTCTTGATTTCCTCACTTGTCGCCATCCTCGTGGGACTTCTCATTCTTGGTCCCCCGCTAGTCAATAAAATCACATCGCTCTTTTAGCCCGTACCCATCTCAATAGTGCTGCGCCGCCACCGCCGATAGAACTTTATGTTCATTGCAGGGTGGGTTGTTCTATGCCATAATTCGTGATGTCGAGTCAATCCAACCTTAATCTACTTATCAGGGCACCAACACATGGAATCAACGGAACTGCGCGGAAATCTTTATCAAGCAGCTACGAGCTCTTTCGATATCAACAACCCAATGCAGGCTCTGACCAGCCTGCTTCTCCTGACGTGTGAATTGGTCTCTGCAGACCGATCCGCACTTTATGATGTTGACAAAACGGATGCGGGATATACACCTCGCTTCGCTCACGGTCTGCCATTGCGCGACCTCGGTCGGGTTGCACTCGGCTCCGACCACCCTCTCTTGCTGGAAGTCTTTTCTTCGAAGCGCGCAATTTCCACAAATGGCGATACAGGGTCACTTGGCCTACCCCTTGCCCCCGGCACTGTCGCCTGTGCGCCTTGCTTGAGCGACGACAAGATCATCGGTTTACTTTTTACCGCAAAAGATCAACCCGATCCGTATAGCGAAAAAGATTTAGAAACGCTGGAAGTCCTGGCATCGCGGGCAGCAGAGATTTTTACCCTGGCCCAGCAAACGACAAGCCAGAGCTTCCTGCTGCATAAGCTTTCTCTGCTTTACCAAGCCAGCCATGCCATCACCGGCACATTGGATCGGCAAGAAGCAATCAAGCAGACCGCAGCTCACCTGTTAAAAGCGACATCAGCCGATACCTGTGAAATATTCGCCTTCGATGAAGGCAAGGGCGAGACGTACCGTTTCCGGCAACAGCTAGGGAAATCAATGCAGCAAACTGTGGTTTCTCTTGTGGCAGATAAAATACCGGATTACCCAGTCCACCAGAAGGTGCAAAAAGAACTCAAACCCGAGATCATCAGCCTCACACCACCTTCGGGATCCGCGAAAGATATCGCCATGCTGGAAGCGGAAGGGATCTCCACCGCAGCGATTTTCCCACTAGCCACGCGAAAAGAAACTCTTGGGCTGGTCCGCCTTCTCTACAACAAGGGAGGGCACGATTTAGATGAGCAGGAGATGGAACTCGCTCAGGCGATTATCAATATCGGGACTGTTGGAATCCAGGATGCGATCCACTTCGAAACAGCAGAAGCCCGAGCCAGTCAGTTGCAAGAATTAAGTATTATCGGCAAGGAGATGACCTCCACGCTTGACCTGGAAGCCGCTCTCCAAAAGGCGATGGAGCAATCTCAAAATCTCTTGAAAGCAGAAGCGGTCGTTCTCTTCCTTCTCGACGACGAGAAAGAGAGATTGATGTTAAAAGCCAGTGGTGGCGCGCGGATGCGACTTCGAGATGTAGCCATTCGCTTGGAAGAGGGGATCGCTGGATGGGTCACTCGCAATAATAGCCCTTTGATTGTGAATGATGTTCGCACAAACCCCCTCTATCAAAGCGCGATCGACGGCCAAACTGGCATCCTGACCACCTCTGTGCTTTGCGTTCCACTTCAGCAGCGGGGGGAGGTCATGGGGGCGATCCAAGCCATCAATCACCCTCGTGGCGCATTTACAGAAACAGACCAGCAACTACTGACTTCGGTCTCTTCCTGGGCTGCCGTTTCCCTCGAGAACGCCGGCTTGTTCCGGGGTGTGGCGGATGAGCGCTCGCGCCTTGAAGCCACATTGGTGGAAACAGCGGATGCTGTAGTTCTGACGGATATCAGCGGTCGCATCATCCTGGTAAATCAAACTGCAGGACAAGTCTTTCGAATTAACCCTGACCTAGCAAAAGGTCGCTTCGCATCTGAGATTTTCGTCGATCACCCGCTTGGTGAACTTCTAATGGAAGATGAGATCACCTTTCCAACAAGTATCGAAGTGACGACACCTACAGAACGCGTACTCTATGCGACGATCAGCGAAATCACAGATGTCGGTCGGGTTGCGGTTATGCAGGATATCACTGCACTTAAGCAGATCGATCGAATGCGCTCTCAACTTCTTGGCACCGCCGCACATGACTTGAAGAACCCACTCAACGCAATCCGTCTGGGGGCAGATTTGCTCAATGATGCCGAATTGAGCGACCAGCAGCGCAAGGCGCTTAACATGATGCAGCGCGCAACTGATAGCATGACAAACCTCATTAGCGGTTTGCTGGAAACGATCCGCGTGGAGTCAACCTCTAACATCTCCTATGAGCCCTTTCATCTTCACGATTTAATCCGTAGCACAATCAAGGATTTGCAACCTCTCTTCGACGCTAAGAAACAAACGGTTATTTACGAACCACCCGATGAATCGCTATTGATCGTGGGCCATGCGGGTCGGTTGAGCTCAGTCATGTCGAATCTCTTAAGCAACGCGATAAAATACTGCGGAGATGAAGCCAGGATCGAGATAAAGGTTCGCTTGGGTGAGGATGAGGTAATTATCAGCGTAATCGACGACGGGCCGGGCATCCCCGAGGAAGAAATTCCCCGTGTATTCGATCACCTCTTCCGCGGGCGGGTTACGGTAATGGATCCGAATAATCCCATCGATGGTACAGGGCTCGGCCTGGCTCTCGCTAAAACAGTAGTCGAGCAGCACGGGGGTCGAATTTGGGTTACGAGCAAGGAGAATGAGGGGAGTACATTCAGTTTCTCCATACCGCGCGAGCAGACTCCGAAAACCGGATCTCTCCGGAAAGAAAAAGAGTAATTACTCCCTCAAGCGGAAGAACATCCTTTCCGGAAAAGAAACTTCCTAGTTTCCATGCATCCAATTGGATACCGTAAACGTCCACTGTATACTGGCTCGCCTAAGATCAATTAAGGATGGATAACCTTGGCATTTACAGATTTTGTATTTGGAACCGTCGGAACGCCCCGCTCTACTCCCAAGAAACCTGGAGGGACCATCGGCACGATCCGTCATCTCGCTACACTTGAACTCCTTGCATTCGAGATTGGTTGGGTCCGCTCTGTGAGAGTCTCTGAGAAAACTTGCGCGGCAATTAAGGAAACCGTTGACGAATTGGGAATGCACCTCAGCGTTCACGCGCCATACTACATTAACTTAAATGCCGATAAGGAGGAGTGGCCAAAGGGTCGAAAGCGCCTGATGGATGCCGCATTCTATGGGAACCTCGCTGGAGCGACGGACATCGTTTTTCATCCTGGCTCCTACTTCGGTCAACCTCCCGAGGATGTCTTGCCCCTTGCAATCCAGAGGCTGCAGGGTTGCGTTAATGAAATGCGAAATCAGGGGAATATGGTCGTGCTGCGGCCAGAGACGATGGGTAAGGGCGCCCTGTTAGGATCACTCGACGACACGCTCGTATTATCGAAAGAGATCGATGGCGTCGAGCCCTGTCTTGATTTTGCTCACCTGCATGCACGAGCGGGTGACGGCTCAATTAATTCATACGCTGAATGGGTAGAAATTTTTGAGCGCTATGAAGACTACCTTGGGAAACAAGCTCTCACACGCCTCCACTGCCACCTTTCTGGTATCGAGTACGGGCCAAAGGGTGAACGAAATCACCTGATGCTCAAAGATTCAGATTTCAACCTCGATGCTCTACTCCGGGCGCTCAACGCATTCAATTGCGGGGGGCGGGTCCTGTGTGAAAGCCCACAAGATATGGATTTCGACGCGTTGCATATCATGGAGATCTGGAAGGAGGTCTAGGGGGAAATCCTTTCTCCCGACCCTGGTTATCTTCGTAGTGCTCTGGACAATCCCTATCGAAAAGGAACCGAGAAGCAAAGCGAGCAATACCACCTCAGTCCACAGTTTTTATTGCAACATCTCTCTCACCAAAAAAATCCTGTGGGTCTGCACCCACAGGATTTTCGCAATAGCAAGCTGAGGAAAGCCAATTTAGGGTTTTGGCGCTAACTCGTCTGCGAGACCGGGGGACGATCCCGCAGCACCTCCGGGCGAACATCGTCCATCCGCTCAGGCCTCTCTGCCGGAGCCTTGCCCGCGCCTACGCCTACGGCGAGCAATTCGCCATTACCGAGATCCCTTCCCACGACAATTGCGACCATACCCACCTCAAGATCACCGAAGCCATTGACACCTCCATCTCGAGATTTGTATTTGGTCGAACCATCCACGGAAAA